>JBEGJL010000054.1:0-2607 GCA_041184605.1 Pseudomonadota bacterium | reverse complement strand
GGTGCCGGTTCGTCAGCCTCTTCGGCGGCAAAGTCGACGGACGGCTGCGCAGCAACGGGCGCGGCGGCAGCGGGCGTAAACGGGGTGCCCTGCGGCATCGCAAGGTGCCGAGGCATCAGCTGCGCCAGATCGACGGGCTCGTCCTCTTCGGGCAGATCAAAGGCGACCGGGCGCAGCGCGGCTGGCATCGGGTTCGGCCCCGCAGCAGCGACAGCAGCGGGCGACGGCGCGGCAAACGGCGGCGCGGTATAGACCGGGATCGGCGGGGGCGGCACGAAGGCCGGCTGGCCGGGTGCGGGCAGGCCGAATTCGCTCGGCACGGCGGCGGCGGGTTCCAGCAGAGCGGCCGGCGCTTCCGGGCTGGGCACGGCGCTTGCCGGTTCGGCCTTGGCGGCGCGGCGGCGGGCCATCGATTCCTGCAGGCGCTGGGCCAGATCGGTCATGCCAAGGTTGGCGGGTATGGGTTGGAATTCGATTGTCACGCTCGGCTCCAATGCAATGGGCTGTTCGGGCGGAAGGGGGGGCTCGCAGATCGGGGCAGAGGCTGCCGGGGCTGCAATCGGCGCTTCCCCAGGTTCGATTTCGGCTGCTGCGGGACGATCGACAAACAGGGGTGCCGCCGGATCACTGTCAAAAACCGAGGTGCGGAAACCGGCGGCGCGGACGAATTCAACCGGGACGTGGCCGTTTTCTGCCGTCACTCCGAATATGCGGGGCGGTTCGGCGGTGACCGGCAAGGCTGGTTCGAACGCGAGCGCGGACATCGGCTGGGCGGGCGCGACCGGCGGAGCCGACCAGTCAAGCACCGGCTGTGGCGCCATGGGCATCGCCGGGGCCGGGTCTTGGATCGGCGCGGCAAAGGCGCCAAGATCGAGCGGAGCGAGTTCCTCCACCGGCGCAGGAGCTAAGCTGTCCGGATCAAGTTCGGTGTTGGCAATATCGAAGATCTGTGGCTGTCCGCCCGGCAAGGGTGCGGCCTCCAGGGGCTGGAACGGCTGTTCCTGATGTTCGGCGACTGCCAGGGCGCGGCGGCGATTGCCCACCTGAACCGGGCTATCGAGCGCATCGCCCAGTTCCTCATGCGCTGAAATCGGCCGACAGGCCGGGCCATTGGTGAAGATGTCGCGCTGGTTCCACATTGCGGCTTCGGCAGTCGCGGCGCCGCCCGGATTGATGGCATTGCGCTTGCGTTCACGGACAACCGTTTTGGGACGGTTCAGCCGCAGCGTGAGCATCGCGCCTAGCGCCGCGCCAAGCGAGGCCATGACCAGCGCGATCAGGATCCGGGCCGTGACGCCCAGCGGGGGTGCCGCAGCGGGGATGACCAGATCGATCCCGGTCTTCAGCACCAGGCTTTCGATCAGCGTTGGGCGGATCGCCAGGCTGCCAAGGCCAAACAGGGCACCGAACCACAGCGCCACGACCGCCGGAAACAGCGGATGGCTGGAGATCGGCTTGCGATTGCCTGGCTTGCGTTTTGAATTGGCCACGCCGCGTTATCCCGTCCTGTTGCTTTCCAAACCTTAACCCGCGGCCTCAGGCGGCTTGCGGATTAGGGCAGCATCGTGAAGGACTTAGTGCGGCTTGGTAAACATCTTGATAACGAAGGATATTCATTGCCCAGTCGTGTCGCGCCGCGACATGGCGGCGGCCGGCAGCGCGTCGATTTTCCCACTGACCCCGATCACCCAGCAGCCCGGCCAGGGCCTCGGCGCAGGCCGCCGGTGCATTGGGCGCGAACAGGGTGCCGGTCACGCCGTCGGTGATCAGTTCGCGGTGTCCGCCCACATCGGAAGCAACAACCAGGCGGCCCTGGGCCATGGCTTCCAGCGGCTTCAGCGGGGTGACCAGATCGGTCAGGCGGCTCTGCTTGCGGGGAAAGGCCAGCAGGTCGATCAGGGCATAGTACCGCTCGACCGTGCCATGCGGGACGCGGCCGGTGAAGTGGATTGCTTGCGCCGCCGGTGATGCCGCCGCCTGCTGGCGCAGCGTCTGCTCCATCGGCCCGCCCCCGACAAGCAGGAGTTGGGCATCCGGTTCGCGTTCGCGCAGCAGGGGCATGGCAGCGATCAGATCATCCAGCCCTTCGTAATCATAGAAGCTGCCGATGAAGCCGATGACGGGTCCCGTATCGAGGCCGATCTGGCGGCGCAGGTCCGGATCGGGCCGGGCTGCCTCGCCAAACAGGGCAAGGTCCACGCCATTGGTGCTGAGCGCGATCTTGCTGCCGGGAATCCCGCGTTTGACCAGATCGTCCTTCAGCCCCTGGCAGATCGCCACCACCTGGTCCGCAGCCCGAGCCACATGGGTTTCGAGCGCGCGGGTCAGCCGGTACTTGAGATTGCCTTCGCGCCCGGTGCCGTTGGCAACGGCTGCGTCTTCCCAGAAGGCGCGGATTTCATAGACCACCGGCAGCCCGAGGCGGCGTCCGGCAATCAACGCCGCCTTGCCGCACAGCGCCGGGCTGTGCGCATGGAGCAGGTCGGGCCGCCAATCGGCCGCAAGTGCCACAATGGCATCGGCCAGACGGTTAATCTCAAGCCACGCGCTCAGGCCCGGCGGACCTGACACAGGGCCACGGGTGCGATGGAAAGTCAGGCCTTCAGC
>JBEGJL010000053.1:0-4822 GCA_041184605.1 Pseudomonadota bacterium | reverse complement strand
CTTTGCCAAATCGCCTCGATGACCAAGGCACTGGTTTCAGCCGGGGCGATGCAACTGGTCGAGCAGGGACGGCTGGACCTGGATGCCGATGTCGGCACGCTGCTGCCTGAACTGGCCAATCCGCAGGTGCTGATCGGCATCGGCCCGGACAAGCAACCGCAGCTGCGACCGGCCAAGCGCGCGATCACCCTGCGCCACCTGCTGACGCATACCGCGGGGCTGGGTTACTTCTTCATCCATCCCGAAGTGCTGCAATACTATGGTGCGGTGGGCATGCCCAAGCCCGGCAGCCGCGCTTCGGTGACCATGCCGCTGATGTTCGATCCCGGCGAACGCTGGGAATATTCGGTCGCAACCGATTGGGTCGGCCTGGCGATCGAGGCTGCGACAGGTGAGCGGCTGAACGACTATCTAACCGCCAACCTGTTCGCGCCGCTGGGCATGACCAAGACCGCCTTCCGCGACAAGCTGCCGGACGATGCCGCCCGCGTCCATGTCCGTTCAGCTGAGGGCGAGCTGTCAAAGGTCGAGGTGTACCTTGGCGGCGGCGAATTCGATGGCGGCGGCGGCGGCATCACCTCGACCGCGCCGGACTATGCGCAGTTCGTGCGGATGGTGCTCAATGGCGGAGAGCTTGACGGCAAGCGGGTGCTGAGCGCAGCCAGCATTGCCGAAATGAGCCGCGATCAGGTCCACCCGCTGCGCGCCGGCCACATGGGGACAGCCATGCCGCAGCTGGCCCAGCCCTATGACACTTTTCCGGACCAGCACACCGGCTGGGGGCTCGGCTTTCTGATCAACCCGGAACAGGGCCCCAATGGGCGCTCACCCGGCAGCCTCGCCTGGGCCGGGATCTTCAATTCCTATTACTGGATCGATCCGACCGCAGGGCTGGGCGGCGTATTTGTCAGCCAGCTTCAACCGTTTGGTGACGCAGGGGCGCTATCCTGCTTCGGCGCGTTGGAATCGATGGCCTACGCCTGACGAAAAAGCCGTACGGAGCCTTGCTCCCGAGGATCGCCGCGTGAATACTATGGCGCGACCTATGCTTATTCAACGTAACAATCCTGTCTCCGTCAACGCCCGCCTTGGCGTGCGGCACGGTCGCAGCCGGCTGCGCCGCTGGTTGGCCGCCGGGGCCGCCGGGCTGACCCTGGCCGGTCTTGGCTCCTATGCTTTCGGCACCTCCAGCGGCGGCACCCCGGCGCTGGTGCTCAGCCAGAACCCGGTTGGCAAAGCCCCCACCCCGCCGCCATTCCAGGCCGATTGCTCGGCCGAGCCTGCCGCCTTGCAGGCAGAACTTTCCCGCATTGCCGAAAGCTTCGAAGGGCAAGTCGGGATCGGGATCACCAAGGCCGGGTGCGACTGGCTGGTCGGCACTCGGCTGAACCAGCACTTTCCGCAGCAGTCCGTGTCCAAGCTGTGGGTCTCGATGTCAGTGCTTGATGCAGTCGACACCGGGCGGATGAAGCTGG
This sequence comes from Pseudomonadota bacterium, assembly GCA_041184605.1. Classification (GTDB taxonomy): domain Bacteria; phylum Pseudomonadota; class Alphaproteobacteria; order Sphingomonadales; family Sphingomonadaceae; genus Novosphingobium. Next base: position 3,347 of record JBEGJL010000053.1, on the reverse strand, counting down.
ACCAGCAGATCACGATCCGGCCCGAGGACCTGACCCTGTTCAACCAGCCACTACAATGGGAAGTACTGGACAAGGGCGGGATCGAGCGCCCGGTGCAGATGCTGATGCAGAACGCGCTGTCGCTGTCCGACAATACCGCCAATGACCGCCTGCTGTGGACCGTGGGCGGACCAGACCATGTCCGCGCCTTCCTGAAGAGCCGCGATATCGAAGGGATCCGCTTTGGCCCCGGCGAACGGCTGTTGCAGAGCGCCGCCGCCGGCCTGACCTGGTCGCCCGAACTCGCCGCCGGTCGCAATTTTGAACAGGCCCGCGCCCGCCTGCCCAAGGACGTGCGCGAAGCCGCGCTGGCAAGATATGTCGCCGATCCGATGGACGGCGCGACCCCTGCGGGCATGGCCAAGGCGCTTGCCCGCCTCGCCAAGGGCGAGCTGCTGTCCGAAGCATCAACCCGGCTGCTGCTGGAAACGATGGGCAAGTCGCGCAGCGGCCCCATGCGGCTCAAGGCCGGGCTGCCGGCAGGCTGGCACGCCTTCCACAAGACCGGCACCGGACAGGAGCTGGGCTCGCTGGCGACCGGCTATAACGACGTCGCCGTGGTCGCGGCTCCGGACGGCTCGCTTTATGGCGTTGCTGTCCTGATCGGACAGACTCACCAGCCGATCCACGCCCGGATGGAAATGATGCAATCAGTCTCGGCCGCGCTGGCGCGCTGGCACGCGACCAAAACCTCCTGACACTGGACTGAGCGCCAAAGAAAAACCCCGCCGGATCGCTCCGGCGGGGTTTTCGTTGACCCGTCAGGACGGGGCGGGAATTACTCCTCGCCGTCCGCGGCTTCGGGGTTCAGGTATTCACCGGCATCGGCGTCGGTGCCGTGGGTTTCACCCTCGACAACGGCCAGCGGATCGTCACCGATCGCGGCTTCCGGGCCCTGGGCCAGCTCAGCCGCGTGCTCTTCTTCCGCGCTGTCGGGAGCAATCAGGCTTTCCTGCAGCTTGCGGTACGAAGCGCGCAGCGCGGCATCGCGGCTGGATGCGGCCACCCGCAGGCGGTTCATACCCGCGCCGGTACCGGCGGGGATGAGACGGCCAACGATGACGTTTTCCTTCAGACCGATCAGGCTGTCGCGCTTCCCTTCGACCGCCGCCTGCGTCAGCACGCGGGTGGTTTCCTGGAACGAGGCCGCCGAGATGAACGAGCGGGTCTGGAGCGAGGCCTTGGTGATGCCCAGCAGCACCGGCTTGCCTTCCGCGGGCTTCTGCCCCGGGGCCAGCTTGGCGTTGGTTTCATCCATTTCCTCGCGGTCGACCTGTTCGCCGGCCAGCAGGGTGGTGTCGCCACCGTCGGTGATCTCAACCTTCTGCAACATCTGGCGAACGATCACCTCGATGTGCTTGTCGTTGATCTTCACGCCCTGCAAGCGATAGACTTCCTGGATTTCCGCGACGAGGTATTCGGCCAGCGCCTCAACCCCAAGGACTTCCAGGATCTCGTGCGGGTTCGGCGAACCCGAGATCAGGTTGTCGCCCTTCTTGACCCAGTCGCCTTCCTGAACGTCGATCACCTTGGACTTGGGGATCAGGTATTCAACCGGATCACCCTCTTCCGGAATGATCGCGATCTTGCGCTTGGCCTTGTAGTCGCGGACGAATTCGATCCGGCCCGAGGTCTTCGCGATAACCGCGTTGTCCTTCGGGATGCGGGCTTCGAACAGTTCCGCAACGCGCGGCAGACCGCCGGTGATGTCGCGGGTCTTGGCGGCTTCGCGGCTGGCACGGGCCAGCACGTCACCGGCTTCGACCGCCTGGCCATCTTCGACCGACAGGGTCGTGCCCGGCGCCATCAGGTAGCGCGCGGCTTCACCCGAAGAGTCGTCAAGCAGGGTCAGGCGCGGACGCAGGTCTTCCTTCTTCGACCGGCTGGTCGAGCGGTTCTCGGTCACGACGCGGCTGGTCATGCCGGTCGCTTCGTCGGTCTGCTCGGTCAGGGTGCGGCCGTCGATCAGGTCCTGGTACTTCACGATACCGGGCTTTTCGGTGATCACCGGGGTGGTGAACGGGTCCCATTCAGCCAGGCGATCGCCTTCGTTGATGATCGCGCCGTCTTCGTGCAGCAGGTGGGTACCATAAGGCACCTTGTGCATGGCCCGCTCACGGCCCTCGGCGTCCACCACCACGATCTCACCATTACGGGCAAGGCTGAGGCGACGGCCGCGCTTGTCGGTGATCGTCGGGATGTCGCGATAGACGACGGTACCGTCGCAGATCGCCTCGAGGTGCGACTGCTCGTTAACCTGCGCCGCACCACCGATGTGGAAGGTACGCATGGTCAGCTGGGTGCCGGGCTCACCGATCGACTGGGCGGCGATAACGCCAACCGCTTCACCGATGTTCACCGGGGTACCGCGGGCAAGGTCACGACCATAGCAGGTCGCGCAGACGCCCTGTTCGGCTTCGCAGATCAGCGGCGAGCGGATGCGTGCAGCCTGGACGCCGGTCGCTTCGATCGCGGCCACGGCGGCTTCGTCGAGCAGGTCGCCCTTGGCGGCCACGACTTCGCCGTCCTTGTTGACGATGTCCTCGGCCAGGGTACGGCCCAGGATGCGCTCGGCGAGCGAGGCGATGGTCGAACCGCCCTGCACGATCGAGCGCATTTCCAGCGCGCGTTCGGTGCCGCAGTCTTCAACCACGACGACGCAGTCCTGCGACACGTCGACCAGACGACGGGTCAGGTAGCCCGAGTTCGCAGTCTTCAGCGCGGTGTCCGCCAGGCCCTTGCGGGCGCCGTGGGTCGAGTTGAAGTATTCAAGAACGGTCAGACCTTCCTTGAAGTTCGAGATGATCGGGGTTTCGATGATCTCGCCCGAAGGCTTGGCCATCAGCCCGCGCATCCCGGCCAGCTGCTTCATCTGGGTTGGGGAACCACGCGCACCGGAGTGCGACATCATGTAGATCGAGTTGATCGGCTTCTGGCGACCCGTCTCCGCGTCAACCGGCGAGGCCTTAATCTCGTCCATCATGGCGTTGGCGACCTGGTCACCGCAACGGCTCCAGGCGTCGATCACCTTGTTGTACTTTTCCTGCTGGGTGATCAGGCCGTCCTGGTACTGCTGCTCGTAATCGGCAACCAGTTCCTTGGTTTCGGCGACCAGCGCATCCTTGCTGTCGGGGATGATCATGTCATCCTTGCCGAAGCTGATGCCAGCCTTGAACGCGTGACGGAAGCCGAGGGCCATGATCGCGTCGGCGAAGAGGACGGTGTCCTTCTGGCCGGTGTGACGATAGACTTGGTCGATAACGTCGCCGATTTCCTTCTTGGTCAGCACCTTGTTGATGACGTCGAAG
>JBEGJL010000052.1:0-3660 GCA_041184605.1 Pseudomonadota bacterium | reverse complement strand
CTGTTCGGCCGACCACGGAAGTCGACGGACTTCGCGAATGCCCGGCATCAGCCGCGCACAGCAGCCTTGGCCAGCTGCGCTTCGCGCGCGGCGCGCATCTGCCGGAAATCGTCACCGGCGTGATAACTCGAACGGGTCAGCGGGCTGGACGCGACCTGTAGGAACCCTTTGGCTCGGGCAATCGCGCCATAGGCATCGAAGGCCTGCGGCGTAACGAAATCGATCACCTTGGTATGCTTGGGCGTCGGCTGGAGATACTGGCCCATTGTCAGGAAATCGATCCCGGCGCTGCGCATGTCATCCATCACCTGGTGGACTTCAAGCCGTTCTTCCCCCAGCCCCAGCATGATCCCCGATTTGGTGAAGATCAGCGGGTTATGCCGCTTCACTTCTTCAAGCAGGCGTAGCGAGGCGTAATACCGCGCACCCGGGCGGATTGTCGGATAAAGCCGCGGGACGGTTTCCAGGTTGTGATTGTAGACATCCGGCCCGGCGGCGACGATTGCCTCCACTGCGGCGTGCATCTTGCCCCGGAAGTCGGGCGTCAGGATTTCGATCGTCGTGCTCGGCGTATTCCGGCGCAGCGCTTCAATCACCTTGACGAACTGGCCCGCACCGCCGTCCGGCAAGTCGTCACGATCGACTGAGGTGATGACGATGTGCTCAAGCCCCATCTTCGCTGCGGCAGTGGCAACGTGCTCGGGCTCCAGCGGATCGACCGTGCGCGGCATCCCGGTCTTGACGTTGCAGAAGGCACAGGCGCGGGTGCAAACATCACCCAGGATCATCACCGTGGCGTGCTTTTTGGTCCAGCACTCGCCAATATTCGGACAAGCGGCCTCTTCGCATACCGTGTTGAGATTGAGGTCGCGCATCAGTTGGCGCGTCTCGCCATAACCCCGACTGGTCGGAGCCTTGACACGGATCCAATCCGGCTTGCGTTGGCGTTCAGGCTTGGGGGCGTCTGCCATGTCGTTCATGCCCCGCCCTCTAGTCGTCTTGCCACCGCTTGCCAATGGCGCTAGCGCCCTTGGCTCATGGAAGTGTCCGTATTCGCTCCCTTCGCCTCGCCGGTGATCCTGTTTTTCCTGCTGGGGCTGCTAGCTTCTGCACTTCGTTCCGATCTCGCCATTCCCGAAGCCATTGCCAAGGGGATGTCGCTTTACCTGATGGCTGCGATTGGCCTTAAAGGCGGCGTTGCCGTGGCCAAATCGGGCGTCGATGCGGAAGTCGCCGCCGCGCTTCTGGCAGGCCTGACGCTCAGCTTCACAATCCCTATCATCGCTTATGGCGGCTTGCGCACTTTTGCGAAGCTTGATCAGGTCAACGCTGGCGCCGTTGCTGCACACTATGGTTCCGTCAGCGTGGTTACCTTTGTCACAGCGAACGAGCTGCTAGGCGCGACTGGTCTGGCGGTGGCCGGTTTCATGGTCGCAGTCCTTGCTGTGATGGAGACCCCGGCGATCCTGTCCGGACTGATGCTGGCGCGGCGGGGATCGAGCAATTCCGATCAATCCAAGGCTGAGCTGCTGCGTGAAGTGTTTCTCAACGCCTCGGTTGTCCTGCTGCTCGGAAGCTTCTCGATCGGCCTGATTGCAGGCCCCAAAGGTTACGCCGAAGTGCAGCCACTTTTCGAAAGCGGGTTCAAGGGCGTGCTGTGCCTGTTCCTGCTCGACATGGGTCTGATCGCGGCGCGGCGCCTGATCGATGCCCGCGCGCTCAACCTCCGGCTGGCCAGCCTCGCCATCGCATTCCCGCTGTTCAATGGAACGCTCGGCGTGATCGTCGGGAACCTGATCGGCCTGGATACGGCTACCGCAGCAGCACTGGGTGTGCTCTGCGCCAGCGCGAGTTACATCGCGGTGCCGGCTGCCATGCGGCTGGCCCTGCCTCAGGCCGATCCGGGGATCTATCTGACCATGTCCTTGTCGATCACCTTCCCATTCAACATCCTGGTCGGGATAAGCCTGTTTGGCGAGCTTTCCCGCTGGTTCAGTGCGACCTTAGGTTAACCATGATCGAAACCGTCATCCGCAAGCGCATTGAGATTCTGGCTGACAGTCCGCTTGTGCGCCGCGTGACCGACGCGATCGACAAGGCGGGGATAACAGGCTGGACCGTCCTTCCGGTCACATCGGGCAGTGGCCGCGAAGGCCGCTGGCGTGAAGAGCGGGTTATGGGTACCGACAAGTCCCTAGTGCTGACGATCTCGTCAGTCGAAAAGGCGGAGGTGCTGGTTGAAGCACTCGCCCCAATGCTTTCGAGCCACGGCCTCTTATTGACCATGTGGGACGTTGAGGTTGTTCGTGGGGAGCGTTTCTGATGCCTGAATTTGCGACGCTGCTCGATGGCTACCGTCGGTTTCGCCAGGGCGCCTATCGCGACCAGAAAGAGCGGTATGATCGTCTGGCCGAAGAGGGCCAATCGCCCAAACTGCTTGTGATCGCATGTTCCGACAGTCGGGTCGATCCGGCGCAGGTCTTCGACGTTGATCCGGGAGAGATCTTCGTCGTCCGCAATGTCGCCGCGCTGGTGCCGCCCTTTGAGACGGCCCCGGGCCTGCACGGTGTTTCAGCCGCGCTCGAATTCGCCGTGCAGAAGTTGCAAGTGAAGCAGATCGTGGTGATGGGACACGGCATGTGCGGCGGTTGCAAGGCTGCATTGACCCGCGAGATGGAAGGCGCCCCGCGCGGCGAAGGCGGCTTTGTTGCGGATTGGATTGGCTTGCTTGATGGCGCCCGCCATATGGTGGCCTTGCGCCATGGCACCGAAGGTGCGGAGGCTGAGCGGGCTATGGAGATGGCCGGCGTTAAAGTCAGCCTGTCCAATCTGCGCACCTTCCCCCAGGTTTTGGCCAAGGAACGCGAGGGCAAGCTGAAGCTGCGCGGGGTATTCTTCGCGATCAGCGATGGCGTCTTGCACGTTCTGGATGAGACTACCGGCGAATTCTTCGAAGCCGAATAACCCAAATGAAAAGGGCGACAGTTTCCTGCCGCCCCCGTTCATTCGCTCTCTGATCCGATCAATCAGTCGGGATCGTCTTGCCCTTGGCGACGAGGGTCCACAGCTGGGCAATGCCCTTGCGCGGGCCATCCACCTTGGCAAGTGCAGCCAGGGCTTCATCCATTTTGCCCTGCTTGATTAGCGCAATGCCGAGCCGCAGGTTGGTGCCGGCCGCATCGACTCCGGCCTTGCCCAGCGCGATCTGATAAAGTTCAGCAGCCTTGGCATCCTGATCATAGCTGAGCAGAGTGTCAGCACCGATCAGCACGGTCTTAGCGGTTGCTGCGGGTGCGCGAGCGTCCCGCTCAAGTCCGGCCAACGACGCCTTATCAGCAGCGAGGCGACGATTGGCTTCAGCGAGTGCATCGCGGACGAACGGATCGCTCGACTGAAGTGCGCTGATTTTGATCCCCTGATTGGCAATCTTGATCACCTCGCCCGGATAGAGCACGCCCACCTTGCCGACGGCCGACTGCATGTATTCCACGTATTCACGCTGCACCGACTGGGTGCTGGTGTTGAGCGCGCCGGCCTTGTCCAGCGCACGCGAGATATCAAGCGACTCGTTCGGACCAAAATTGCCGCGTTCGCGCAGGATTTGCCCGGCAGCTACCCAGCCAAGCTGCGTCGGGTAGAATTCGATGCGCCGGATCGCCC
>JBEGJL010000051.1:0-4859 GCA_041184605.1 Pseudomonadota bacterium | reverse complement strand
CACCCGTTCGCCCCAACGTTCATCGGGTCGGCCCGCAACCACCGCGTCAAAGATTGCCGGATGGGCCCGCAGCGCTTCCTCAACCTCTTCGGGGAAGACCTTTTCACCGCCGGTGTTGATGCACGTGGAACCCCGCCCGAACACGGTGATCATGCCATCTTCATCCAGCCGCGCAGCGTCGCCCGATACGGCCCAAAGCTGGCCATCAATGGTCACAAAGGTTTCGGCGGTCTTCACCGGATCGTTGTAATAGCCGATCGGCGTGTTGCCCGTCCGGGCGACAAAGCCGGTTTCGCCAGCCGCGGCAATCCGCCCATCCAGCACCACCTGCTGCAACGCGTTGGCGGGCAGGCGCATGACACCTTCGGCGGATTTTTCGGCCATGCCAGACATGCCCGTTTCGGACGAGCCCATTCCATCGGTGATGCTGGCACTGGGGACCAGCGCTTTGAGATCATCCTTCAGGTGCTGCGAAAATACGGCGCCGCCCGAACCCAGATTGACCACGGCCGAGAGGTTCCAGCGACCGGGATTGGCGCGCAAGGCATCGCGCAGCGGCGTGGCCATTGCGTCCCCAACGAACTGGATCATGTTCGCGCCTTCACGCTCGGCGATATCGAACACGCGTTCCGGATCGAACACCCGTCCTTCATCCAACACGATCGTTACGCCATTGAGCAGCGCGGTCCACACTGTCCACATTGCCGCCATGTGCATCAACGGGGCCAGCGGGAACATCCGCAGCGGATAGCCATCGCGGGCCCGGCTTTCGATGTCCATTGGCTGTACGATCGGACCGTGCGGATTGAAATAGCCCGCTCCGCCGGCACAGGCGAAGACGAAGGCCCGGTGCGGCCACATCACGCCTTTGGGCATGCCAGTGGTGCCGCCGGTATAGCACAGCAGATAGTCTTCGGCGCTGCGTTCCCAAGGGCCGCCAGGCTCATGGGCCAGCAAGTCAGCATAGGCGACCGATCCGTCAATGTCGGCGTTTGAGCCATCTTCCACTGCGACTGTCAGCTTCAGCGTGGGTATCGCATTGCGCAGTTCGCGGATAATCGGCGAAAACTCGGCGCCGTGGATGATCGCCACGCTATCGGCATTGGCAAACAGGTAGCGCAGCTCATCCGCACGATAGCGATAATTGACGTTATAGGGCACGGCCCCCAGCTTGCAGGCCGCGATAAAGGACTCAAGATAAGCCGGGCCGTTATAGAGATAGAGCCCCACCGAGCCTCCCCGCGAGACGCCCCGCGCGGCGAGGCCGGCCGCCAGGCGATCGCAGCGGTCATTCAGTTCGGCAAAAGTGAGACTTTGGCTTTGGCAGATCACAGCCAGACGCTCGGGCACGGTCCGGGCGACGGTTTCAAACAGATCGGCCAGGTGGAACTGGCGCGCCATGTCAGTAGACTGCGGCCGGGTTCTTTGGCCGCGGGCTGCCCAGCATGTCGCGATAGCTGGGCTTGTCCTTGCCGCGATCGGTGACGCCCAGCTCGCGCGCGATTTCCGCAGCGATCAGGGTTTGCCCCGACAGTTCGTCACGGTTTGGTGCGGCAGCAATGGCGTCGACGATATGGGCGGTGAATTCCGGGTTCTCTGCGGCCTCGATAAAGCCTTCGTACTGCTCCGGATTGGTCTTCTGGGCGATCAGCGAACGTTCGGTCACCAAAGGGCCCATCCAGATCGAAACCGCAATCACCCCGGTGCCCCGCAGATCATGCTCCATGTCATGGGCAAATTTGTCGACCCCGGCCTTCTGCGCGCCATAGGCCGGCCCATGCATATAGCACGAACCGCCGAAGGAAGAGCCAAAGGCGATCGTGCCGGATCCTTGCTTCACCATCATCCGCGCGGCATGCCAGCTGGCAACATAGGCTGAGCGCAAGCCCACATCGAGGATCTTCACCGCGTCGAGTTCCTTCTCCCAGAAGGGCAGTTTCTCGATCAGCTGGTGGTGGATATAGGTGGCATTATTGACCAGCACGTCCAGCCGCCCCTGTTCGCGTTCGATTTGGGCAAACAGATCGGCAACCTGGGCATCATTGGCATGGTCGCACATTACGGCAATGCCCCGACCGCCAGCTGCAGTCACTTCGGCGGCCGTCTCGGCCACGGTCCCGGGCAGGACGGTTCCGTCCCAGCCCTTGGCATCGCCTGGCGTTACGGTTCGGCCAGTGACGTAGACGGTATAGCCAAGCTCGCCAAAGCCCCGCGCGATCCCGCGCCCTGCGCCCCGGCTTGCCCCGGTAACGAGTGCTACCTTTGCCGTCATCCCACCTTCTCCCATGATTCGACGCAGCGATCTATTTGCAAACATCTATAGCGCGGTTTTGCGGATTTGAAAGATAATTTAGCTACGCAAATTGCGATGTTTCTGGCAATTCATCTGGGTTTCGCGTGAAAAATCGACCTTAAAAGTTGTATTGGCCGGTCGGGATCACATCGATCGTGCCGCGATCGATAAAGCGGTCGCAGCTTTCCATCATGCGATCAAGATTGGCCTTGAACTTCTCTGGATCGCCGACGGCATCGAAAAAGACGAAGGGATCGGTCAGGGCTGCTTCGGGGAAGCATTCCTCGACGATAGCGACATAGGGCGGTGCGCCGGGGCTTAGCGGCCGCTCGATCAGGTTCTGCACATATTCAAAGTTGGCCTGGGTCTCGATCGCCACGGCCGTATGCCGATCCTGCCACAGGCTGCGCCATTCCGCATGGGTCAGGCGCTCTGGCAAGGTCAGGAAGGCCATTTGCGCCCAGCCGGCGGTCCGTTCGCCAGCTTGGGCGGGATGGCGGGTGTTGGCAATGATGCGTGAAGCCGTCACTTGCCAGGCGTGCCATTGCTCCGAAGCACTGGCCAAGGCTGTACAGATCGGTTCGGGCAAGGTTGTGCCCAGTCCGGCATATTCGAACTGAACCACGGCATCATGCTGACGCGGACCGCGCGATTGGCGCAAATGCTCGCCTTTGCCGCTAATGGCATCTTCAAGGTTCAGGCGAATGCGCTGGGCGCCGGCCGTCTTGAGCAATGGCGGTAGCGTGGCCTTAAGCTGGGCGGCAAAGGATTCAGCTGCCATGCCCGCAGGGGCCCACAGCAATACGATAACCTTGTCCATCGGCCGATCAGTCAAAATTGGCCTGCCCGCCGTCCAGCGGGATCGTCGCACCGGTCAGATAGGCCATATCTGGCCCGCAGAGCGCGGCGACAGCACGGCCGATGTCTTCCTCCAGCTTGCCGATCCGGCCGAGCGGGATGGTGCGGAAAAAGGCTTCGGCTTCTTCCGGGTTGTTGGCGATCCACCATTTCAGGCCCGGGCTTTCAGCGTGCGGGGCAATGGTCAGCACGCGAATGCCTTCCCGTCCCCATTCCGCGGCCGCCGCACGGGTCAGTACCCGGGTCGCCTGCTTGACCGCGCCATAGGCACCATAGCCGCTCATATCCCAGCGAATCCCGGCGGAAGAGGCCAGATTGACGATCACCCCGCCACCCCGCGCCACCATCTGTGGGTGGGCCAGCTTCATCAGCCGGAACGTGGCCAGCGGCCCGGATTCGAACCCGGCCAGGAAGGCCTCATCGCTGACTTCTAACAGGTTGCCATTGGGTACTTCCTGGGCATTATTGATCAGGATATCGAGCCCGCCAAAGCTGGCGACGGTCTGCGCCACCATGTCGGCCAGACTGGCTGGATCCTTAACGTTTCCCGCTATCGCCAGCGCCGTTCCGCCCCGTTCGCCAATCAGGGCGCAGGTTGTTTCCAGCTTCGCAAGGGTGCGACCGGTTACGGCGACCGTGGCGCCGGCCGCAGCTAAGGCCAGGGCAATTCCCTGACCAACCCCTTGCCCGGCACCGGTCACCAGTGCCACTTTGCCGGAAAGATCGGTCATGCCTGTTCCTCACCCGATAGATTCGTAATTGATAGCTTGTTTGATTACGCATTAGGTTGACAGAAAGCGCATGGCTGCGTCAATTGCGTTTCTCAAGATTCCATCACGCCACGGCGGCGTGCAATAAGACCTACAGGAGAGGGCATGAGCCAAGATCTGACCGGCAAGGTAGCCATTGTCACAGGCGGCAGTGATGGGATCGGTTTGGCTACCGCTGCCCTGTTGGCACGGCGTGGGGCCCAGGTGGTCATCTGCGGCCGCCGGCAGGAACTGCTTGATACGGCGCGGGCGCAGATTGCGGGCGAAGGGGGCAAGATCGAGGCGGTCCAGTTGGACGTGACCGATTTTCCCGCTTTCGAAGCGCTGATCGAGGATGTCGCCGCCCGGCACGGCCGGCTCGACATGCTGGTCAACAATGCCATGTCGACCCATTATGCCCCGATCAGCCGCCTAAAGCTGGAACATTGGCGCAAGGATTTTGCGGTCAATGCCGACGCGGTCTTTGTCGGGACCAAGGCGGCGATGAAGGTGATGGCCGCACAGGGCAAAGGCTCTATCGTCAACATCTCATCGACCACCGCGCTCCGGGCGATGGCCAATTACTCCAGCTATTCTGCGTCAAAAGCGGCGCTAATCCAGTTCACCGCTGTGGCGGCGATGGAAGGCGCGCGCCAGGGTATTCGCGTCAATGCGATTGTCCCGGGTCAGGTCAACACGGCCGCAACGCTGGACTTTGCCAGCAAGGCGCCGGAACTGGCGGCTAAGACTGCCGACGCAATCCCGCTGGGGCGGGGCGGCCAGCCGGAAGAACTGGCCGAAGCGATTGTCTTCATGCTGTCGGATGCGGCCAGCTATATCACGGGTGTTGCCCTGCCAGTCGATGGCGGCAAGGCGGCACAGCTTTACATTCCGTCCTAAGCGGCAGGAGACAGGTAATGAGCGCGGGCTGGGATCAGGAAATCGACGTACTTGTGGTG
>JBEGJL010000050.1:0-2896 GCA_041184605.1 Pseudomonadota bacterium | reverse complement strand
GTCCACGGCCATATCTTTCCTTATTCCGCACGCCACGGCACTCCTGCGGCGCGGATGCCCCAAATCCCGCTCAGCACAATTAAGTTGCGCGCTGCCGAACTGCGCCGGGCAGTGGCCGAAGTGCGGTCCGTCTGGCTGCGTGACCTGATCGGTAAACCGCAACAGGTGCTTGCCGAACGCGACGGGACAGGCCATGCGCCAAACTTCGCGCGGGTGTACTTGCCACCCGGAACACAGGCTGGAACTATCGTGACTGTTACCCCCACCCGCATCGTCGAAGGCCTCCTGGCATGAGCGAGAACACCAGCTGGACCGAGCGGGTCTTTGGCGGCCTGCGCAAGACTTCGGAACGCCTTGGCGAAAACCTATCGGGCATTGTCAGCAAGACCCGGCTGGATGACGCGCAGCTTGACGAGATCGAGGATGCACTAATCCTATCCGATCTCGGTCCGCGCGCCGCTGCCCGCATCAGGGAGCGGCTGGCTAACGAGAAGTTTGAACGCGGCGCGGATGAACAGGCGATCAGGGAGGCCGTGGCCGAAGAAATCGCCAAGATCCTTCGCCCAGTGGCAAAGCCCATCGATATCGTGGCCTTCCCCCGCCCGCAGGTAATCCTGGTGATCGGCGTAAACGGTTCGGGCAAGACCACGACCATCGCCAAACTGGCCCACTATTTCCAAGAACTGGACTATGGTGTGATGCTGGCAGCGGGCGATACATTCCGCGCGGCGGCAATCGGGCAGCTTCAGGTCTGGGCCGACCGCGTGGGCGTGCCGATTGTCAGCGGCCCAGAAGGAGGCGATCCTGCTTCGGTGGTTTTCGATGCCGTGAAATCTGCGACTGACGAGGGCATTGACGCGCTGATCGTCGACACCGCCGGGCGGCTTCAGAACAAACGCGAACTGATGGACGAACTGGCGAAAATTCGCCGCGTCCTGGGCCGGATCAATCCCGAAGCGCCCCACGATGTCGTGCTGGTGCTCGATGCCACCAACGGCCAGAATGCCTTGCAGCAGATCGAAACATTCAAGGAAGTGGCCGGCGTGACTGGACTGATCATGACCAAGCTGGATGGCACGGCGCGCGGCGGTGTATTGGTGGCGGCGGCTGAGCAATATGGCCTGCCGATCCACGCAATTGGCGTTGGGGAACGGCTGGATGACCTGCGTCCATTCGATCCGGACCTCGTTGCCCGCGTAATTGCCGGGGTGGCGTGATGGCTGAGGCAGGCAAGCAAAAGTCGGGCTGGCTCAACCTGGCGGTCGACTATGGACCGGTGATCGTGTTCTTCGCGGTATACAAATTCTACTCACCCGCCAACCGCGGCAATAGCATTGCTGAGGTTCTGGCCGTGATGAGCGGAACGGTCGCCTTCATGGTGGCTGCGGTTGTCGCCCTGCTGCTGTCCAAGTGGAAGCTGGGCAAGGTATCTCCGATGCTGTGGCTTTCCACCGTGTTGATCGTCGGTTTCGGCGGCTTGACCGTCCTCCTGCACGACCCGATCTGGATCCAGGTCAAACCAACAGCGATCTACCTGTTGTTCGGTGTGACCCTGCTGGTCGGATTGTGGCGCGGCAAGGCCCTGCTGAAAATCCTGCTTGAGGCCGCCTTTGAGGGGCTGTCCGATGAAGGCTGGCTGAAACTTTCCCGCAATTGGGGCCTGTTCTTCCTGGTTCTGGCCGGCCTTAACGAAGCGCTGCGGCATTGGCTTTCCTTCGGGGATTGGATTGCGGCCAAGTTGTGGGTGTTCCTGCCCGCCACCTTCCTGTTTACCTTTGCCCAGATCCCGATGCTCCTGCGCCATGGCCTGGCGGCTGACGAAAAGGCGGAAGTGCTGGAAAATCCACCACACGAGTGAGCAAGCCTGCGCCAAAGGACAGGGGAAATCAGCCAAAAACTGTGTGACTTTGTTGCCCGACCGGGCGATACTATGTCCCTGCCCACGTTTCCTGTGGGCCAACCACAAGCTTCAAATTTAGGGGGAAGCAAATGGCTAAGTTCTTCGGAAACCTGCACCTTGTGCTGGTTGTCGGGCTGATTGCGGCGGTTGCCGTAATGCTCCACTGGGCCGGTTCGGCCACGCTTGATGTCAACTCTGTATTCCGCTGGATGCACGTGTTCTTCGGCATCCTGTGGATCGGCCTGCTCTATTATCTGAACTTCGTGCAAGTTCCGACCATGCCGACCGTGCCGGATGAGCTGAAGAAGGGCGTGACGGGCTATATCGCGCCCAAGGTGTTCTTCTTCTTCCGCTGGGCCGCGCTGTTGACCGTCGTTACCGGCCTGACCATCGCCTATGTCAACGGTTACGCCCACCAGGCCATGACCTTCTCGGGCGAAGGCAATGTCAACCTGATCGGTCTGGGCATGTGGCTGGCGCTGATCATGGCGTTCAACGTGTGGTTCATCATCTGGCCGGCGCAGAAGCGCATCCTGGGCATCGTCGAAGCGACCGCCGAGGAAAAGGCCAAGCTGGCCCCGCGCGCACTGATGGCGAGCCGCACCAACCTGCTGCTCTCGCTGCCGATGCTCTATGCAATGACCAGCGCGAACCTCGGCTAAAAACTAACCTGCCGAAAGCTATTCAAGAGGGCGCGGTTCCCACGGGGGGGCGCGCCTTTCTTGTTGTGGTCAGCCGGGCTCGCTCGAAAGGTTGGGCTTGTCCGAAAAAACCTGCGTCACATCAAAATCCTGCGGGCCAAGCCATCCGTTGACGTAGTTGGCGTAGTACAGCCCAAACATGACGAGCGAGAGAACCGTCGCGCGCTTGGCGATTTTGCGCGGCTGAAAATTGGCGGGCGCGCTGTGGGCTTGCCCTTTGACAGTCGCCTCACCCATTTCCTCATGCGTACGGATTCCAAACGGCATCACCAGGAACGCCGCGAGCACCCAGAAC
>JBEGJL010000049.1:0-11922 GCA_041184605.1 Pseudomonadota bacterium | reverse complement strand
CGTTCATCGTCTGGGCGGAAAATCCGACAAAGCCGCGATCCTCGATCACGGTGCCGTGGATCATCGCCATGTGGCCGATCAGCACGTCATCGCCGATCAGCGTGGGGTAGCCGTTGGGATTACCCGGCATTGGCCCATCGCAATGGATCACGCTGCCGTCCTGGACATTGGTCCGCGCGCCGATCACCACCCGGCTGACATCACCGCGGATCACGCAGTTGTACCAGATCGAGGCATCGGGTCCGATCTCCACATCGCCGATGATCCGGCATCCAGGGGCGATAAAGGCGCTGTCATGGATGCGCGGCCGCTTGCCGTGGATTTCAAGGATAGTGATGTCAGATCGGGTCATGTCAGTGCTTTCCCAGCAGGTTACCCCAGCGCACCTGGGGCAGGATTGAAGCATGGTCATCGGTCCAGGCGCGCGCTGCGGCGGGGCCGGGCGGGCGCCAGGTCCGCGATGGATCAACCTTGCGCAGGTCCTCAATCCGGGCGGGATCGCGGGCGATTGCCACCCAGGTGGACGAGGTGAAATAGGTGGCGATATCCTCGGCCGTATCATCATCGCGGACCGCAATTGCGAGCCCGCGCTTGCGCGCGATCGCGGCCAGCACCGGCTCTAGATCGATATAGCGGTTGGATATGTGGACCAGCAACAGCCCCTTGGTACCCAGGGTATCGAGATAAACCCCGATCGCCTCGTCGGTCATCAGGTGCAGCGGAATGGCATCGGAGGAAAAGGCATCGACCGCCAGCAGATCGAGCCCGCCCTTTGGCATCTGCGCCAGCTTGAGCCGCGCATCGCCCAGCACCACCTGAGCATCCGGTGCGCAATCGCGGATGTAGGTGAAGGTGCCGTTGCGCGACAGGTGCAGCACGGCCGGGTCAATCTCGAAGAAGCGCCACGACTGGCCGGGCCGGTGATAGCAGGCCAGCGTGCCGGTGCCGAGGCCAACCACGCCAAGCCGCGCCTTCGGGCCGAACAGCCGATCGGCATTGGCAAAGGCAATCCCAGCCCCGGAGCCGGGTCCGTAATAGGTTAACGGCAGGTGGCTCAGCTTGGGATCGCGCGATTGCTTGCCGTGCAGCGTGGTGCCGTGCGCCAGGGTCCGCATGCGCTGCACCGGAAAATCGCGCACGGTATAGACACCAAAATAGCTGCGCGTGCGCAGTCCATCGCGCGAGGCGTTGACCGTATCCCAGCCGCCCTGGGCGTACATCAGCGCCACCAGCAACAGTGCAAACATCCAGCGCCACGGCACGATCAGACAGCCCAGCAGCCCCACGCCCAAGGTCAGCAGGTATTGGCGCTGGTCAAGATCGCCGACAGTCGACGTGGCCTGGTAAATGAACCAGCACATCGCCAGTGCCATGCCCAGGACCATGGCCGCAGTGATCCGGGCCAACTGGGGATCAACGCCATTGAGCTTGCGCCAATCGAACAGCGTCGCGGTTGGCAGCAGCAAGGCCGCCGCCAGGACGAGCAGGGGATGTTCCCACACCCAATCGAACAACAGGGGGGCAAACAGCGCCGTGAACAGTCCGCCCAAAACCCCACCCGCCGACATGACAAGGTAGAATAGCGTCAGCTGTGATGCGTCAGGGCGGGCATCGTACAACCGCGAATGGAGTGCAACGCAAACCACGAACAAGAGGAACACGCTGCCAATGACCGGTGCGAGGGTGGCCGAATGGCTGGAGGCTGCGGCGAATCCGCCCGCGATCAGCACGAATAGCGGTGCAACCTGAGTGAACACCCGCGCCAACAGGCGGTTGTCGGCAAAGGCCACGCTGAAGCTGAGCAGGTAGAGCCCCAAGGGGATGACCCACAGCAAGGGCATTGCGAACAGGTCGGTGGTCAGGTGCGTGGTCGTCGAAAGCATCAGCCCCGATGGGACTGCGGCCAGAACCAGCCACAGCACGATGCGCTGCCAGCCAATCGGTTCATCCGCGACCGGGTCTGCTTGCTCCTCGGCCCGCTCCATGGTTCCGGTGCGGCTCCAGGCGCAGAGCGCCACGAATAGCACCAGCAGACCATAACCGAGCGACCAGCCAATGCTCTGCTGCGATGCGGATAGCAGTGGTTCGGCCACCAAGGGATAAGCGATCAGGCCGCCAAAACTGCCCAGATTTGACGCCGCATAGAGCGCCCAGGGCGCACTCGCGCCGGGGTGGGCGGCATACCAGCGCTGCATCAGCGGAGCCTGGGCCGAGACCAGGAAGAACACCGGCCCAATCGTCAGCGCCAGCAGGGCTGGCACCCACAGGATTTCCATCCCCGCCGCTGGCGGCGGCAGGTTGGCAAGGGTGATCGGCAGGGTCAGGCCCGCCAGGGCCAACAGGGCCAGATGGAGGCGACCCTGCTGTTTCAGCGGGAGCCGGGACAGACGATGGGCATAGTAATAGCCCGCCAGCAGCAGCGCCTGATAGACCAGCATCGCGCTGTTCCAGACATTGGGGGCACCGCCGAGGCGCGGCAGCGCCAGCCGCGCGACCAGCGGCTGGACCAGGAACAGCAGGAAGCTGCCTGTCAGGATCGTCAGCACGAACAGGGCGCGCTGGGGCCCGGCACCGGCGCGGTTCATGCTGCACCCCAGCTGCCGCGCGGCAATTCATAGGCGACGTGCCGCAGCAATGGCGAATCCGCGGCAAGCCGTGGGTGATCGAAATCGAGATCGGATCGATAGGTCATGCCAAGCCGCTCCATCACTGCCCGGCTGCGCCGGTTGCCTTCGTGGGTGATTGCCCAGGCAGCTTGATCAGGAAAGTTCCCGAAATACCAGTCAATTGCAGCTTTGGCCGCTTCGGTGGCATAGCCGTGGCCCCAGGCCGCACGGGCCAGCCGCCAGCCAAACTCCCCCTTGCCCGCGACGGGGCCCACCGTGCCGCGGATCAGGCCACACCAACCGATCAGCTGCTGATCGGACTGCTGGACCAGGGCCCAGAAGCAATACCCATGTTCCGCCTGATGCGCCTGCATCCGCGCGATCAGGGCCGCCACTTCATCCCGGCTCATCACCGGGCCGAGTGTGGCCATCACTTGCGGATCGCTGTTGATCGCGTGGAACGGCGCAAGGTCTTCATCGCGCCACGAACGCATGACGAGCCGGTCAGTGATTAGCCGGAATTCAGCCATTCAGCAGCCGCGCGGCGTGGGCGGCGTGATAGGTCAGCACCCCGGCGCAGCCGGCGCGCTTGAACGCGGTGAGCGTTTCGAGGACCAGCGCATCCCGCTCCCCCGCACCGGCGGCAACGGCGGCTTCGATCATCGCGTATTCACCGCTGACCTGGTAAGCGAATACCGGCACGGCGAAGGCTTCCTTCACCTGCACAATGATATCGAGATAGGGCAGGCCCGGCTTGACCATCACGCTGTCCGCCCCTTCGAACAGGTCCAGTTCCACCTCGCGCAGGGCTTCCTCGCTGTTGGCGGGATCCATCTGGTAGGTCTTCTTGTCACCCTTCAACAGGCCGCGGCTGCCCACGGCATCGCGGAAGGGGCCATAGAAGGCCGAGGCATATTTGGCGGCATAGGACATGATCTGGACATTGGCGTGCCCTGCGCCTTCCAGCGCTTCGCGGATGGCTCCGATCCGGCCGTCCATCATGTCGCTGGGGGCAATCACGTCGGCCCCGGCGGCGGCTTGGTTCAGGCCCTGCCCCACAAGCACCTCAACCGTTGCGTCGTTCAGCACATAGCCGCCCGCATCCACCAGGCCGTCCTGGCCGTGGCTGGTATAGGGATCGAGTGCCACGTCGGTCAGCACGCCAATGCTGTCCCCGCAAGCATCCTTGATCGCGCGGATCGCGCGGCACATCAGGTTATCCGGGTTCAGCGCCTCGCGCCCGTCCTCGCTGCGCAGCTCCGGCTGGGTATTGGGAAATAGCGCAAGACAGGGGATGCCCAAGGAAACGGCTTCCTTCGCCCGTTCCACCACCAGATCGACCGACCAGCGCGAGACGCCGGGCAGGGAGGCAATCGGTTCTTCGGTGTTGGCCCCGCTGGTGACGAACAGCGGCCAGATCAGATCGGCCGAGGTCAGCACGGTTTCACGGTGGAGCGCGCGGCTCCAGGCGCTGGCGCGGGTCCGGCGCAGGCGGGTGGCGGGATAGGAACCGGTCATGGCCAATGCTCTAGGCGCGAGACCGTGGGCCAGCAAGCCCGCTTCTATGTGGTGGGTGACCCTAGCGGCGCGAGTGCGGCCCCCGGCACCACAGCCTTGAGCGCAGCCATCCGGGCGCGGAAGGCGGCTAGCTCCTTTGCGTCGACCTGATTGGAAACGGTGAAGCGCACTGACATGGGATCAACCTTGGCGCCGTTGCGATAGAGCTCGTAATGCAGGTGCGGTCCGGTGGAGAGGCCGGTTGAGCCAACATAGCCGATCACCTGTCCCGCGCGGACCCGCGTGCCGGGCGACACGGCAATCCGGCTCATATGCGAATAGCCGGTCCCCCAGCCGCCGCCATGTTCCAGTTTGACGTGATTGCCATGGCCGCCAGCCCAGCCCGCAAAACTCACCGTCGCATCACCAACGGCATAGATCGGCGCACCCCAGGGCGCGCCGAAATCGACCCCAGCGTGCATGCGGGTATAGCCGAGGATGGGATGGCGGCGCGCGCCAAAGTTGGAGGTGATATGCCCAACCACGGGCATGATCAGGCCCGAACGCTGCGCGCCCATGCCTGATGCTTCGAAGAACTGGCCATCGCCCCCCCAGCGCAACAACTGGGCCTTGGGTTTGCCATTGCGTTCGACCCCGGCGAACAGCAGGTCACCCACACTGGTTTCGCCGGTCGCGGCGCGTTTGAAGCCGACAATGATATCGAAGGTGTCACCCGGTTCGATTGCCGTATCGAGGCTGAGATGCCGGTCGAGCACTTGCAGATATTGCTGGATCGCCTCGATCGGTGCCCCCGCGGCGCGGGCCGAACGATAGAGTCCGGCGCCGATCGTGCCGCGAATCCGCAGCGGTGTTGTGCTGACCGGGATCGGCTGCGCGCGCAGCACAAAGCTCCCGCTGCTGCGCGCGACATGCAGCTTCAGGTCAAATCGCGCGCGAAACGCAATCGCCTCAAGCGGGCGCGCAAGGCCCGCGCCTTCGCGCCGCCCCAGCGTGATGTCCACCTGCGTGCCGGGAGCAAGGCCGGCGGGATCAATCGAGCCTGCAACAAGGCTGGTGACGCGGGCGGCATCGCCAGCACCAACCCCGGCGCGCTGCAGCAGTCGTTCGAAGCTGTCGCCCTGGCCATAGGTGGCGGTCAGCTGCACGATCGCCCGTTCTGGCACGTTGGCGGCGGGGCTGACGCGGTCAGTCGGCCCCATGCGCAATCCAGTGTCCGCGCCGAACGCGATTGGCCGGATCGCCTGGCTGCGGAATGCATCGCGGGCGATCGGGTCGAGCGGCATGGCCGGTGGCGCAGCTATCGTGGAGAAATCGGGCAGGAAGGCCAGGGCGAAGGCGCTGAGGCCAAACAGCGTGCCAAGTCCCCGGAACCAGCGCCTGGACCCGATGTCTTCAGCCAGGTCCGGCGTCCAGTCGAGCCGCGCCAGCCGGGCATCCCAGTGCAGGCGAAGCCGCTCGACGCGCAGCAAGAGCTGGTCAAATTTCCCTTGGGTAGAGCGGGCCGACGGCGCGGCAATGCCGGTCAGGCGCAGCCCCAGCGAGGCCGTACCACCCCCGGCATCAAGCGCTTCGCGCGATGTGAACACCAATCTGGCCCCCGGGCGGCTGAATTCGGCAACTGCTCTGCACCGCCAAGGTTAATCTTCGGCTAAGAACGGGGGCGCTGGGGAATAAGGCGGATGGACATCTTGTCGGCTTCGGGTGGCAATGCCACATCCTGTCAGGCAATGGCGCGCAGCATTTCTGGCACCGGGCAACGAAACGGTGACGGCCGGATCAAGGCCGTGCTGGGCCCGACCAATACCGGCAAGACCCACCTGGCGATCGAGCGGCTCTGCGCCCATTCATCTGGCGCGATCGGCTTTCCGCTGCGTCTGCTGGCGCGCGAGGTCTATG
This sequence comes from Pseudomonadota bacterium, assembly GCA_041184605.1. Classification (GTDB taxonomy): domain Bacteria; phylum Pseudomonadota; class Alphaproteobacteria; order Sphingomonadales; family Sphingomonadaceae; genus Novosphingobium. The sequence continues at coordinate 5,902 of JBEGJL010000049.1, read as the reverse complement.
ATCGGGTCTGCGCGATCAAGGGCGCGGACCGGGTCGCGCTGATCACCGGCGAGGAGCGGATCGAGCCAAAGCACGCCCGCTGGCTGCTCTGCACGGCCGAGGCCATGCCGGTCGGGGCCGACCTGGCCTTTGTCGGGCTGGATGAGGCCCAGCTGGGCGCAGACCGGGAACGCGGCCATGTGTTCACCGACCGCCTGCTCCACGCGCGCGGCCGCGAAGAAACGATGATCCTCGGCTCGGCCACGCTCGAGCCGATGGTCCGCGCGCTGATTCCCGAGGCCGAAATCATCGGGCGTCCGCGCTTTTCGACGTTGAGCCACGCCGGGGCACGAAAGCTTTCCCGGATCCCGCCGCGCTCAGCGATCGTCGCCTTCTCGGCCGAACAGGTTTACGCCATTGCCGAGATGCTCCGCCGGTTCCGCGGCGGAGCAGCAGTGGTAATGGGCGCGCTTTCGCCCGAAACCCGCAACCGCCAGGTAGCATTGTACCAGTCTGGCGAGGTCGATTACCTGGTCGCCACAGACGCGATCGGGATGGGCCTCAACCTTGATGTCCAGCATGTTGCCTTCGCGGGGTTGTCCAAATTCGACGGCGTTCGCCAGCGGCGGCTGATGCCGTCGGAAATGGCCCAGATCGCCGGGCGCGCCGGACGGCACCAGACCGACGGCACCTTTGGCACCCTGGCCGGGACCGGCAGCCACGATGCCGAATTCACGCCCGAGGAAGTCTACGCAATCGAAGAGCATCGCTTTGCCCCGCTGACCCAGCTGTTCTGGCGCGAGGCGGAGCCGGATTGCAGCTCGGTCGGCAGTCTGATTGCCGAGCTTGAGCGCCTGCCGGACCGACCTGAACTGCGAATCGCGCCCGAGGCGATCGACCTGGCCGTGCTGAAGCGCCTGGCCGACGATCCCGCGATCCTGGCCGAAGCCAAGGGTGCGAAGCGCGTTGCACGGCTGTGGGATGCCTGCCGCCTGCCCGATTTCCGCCAGCACGGGGCCGAAACCCACGCCCGGTTCGTGGCACGGCTATGGTCCGACCTCAAGGATGGGCAAATCCCCGGCGACCACGTCGCCAAGGCCATCGCCGAGCTTGATCGGCCCGATGGCGATATCGACACCTTGCAGGGCCGGATCGCGGCAATCCGATCCTGGTCATACATCGCCCAGCGGCCCGACTGGGTACTGGCACGCGAGGAAATGGCCGCCCGCGCCCGCGCTGCCGAAGCACGGCTTTCCGATGCCCTGCACGGTCGCCTGACCGAGCGGTTCGTCAACCGACGGACTTCGGTGCTGATGAAAAAGCTGGGGCCCGATGCCGGGCTGTTGCCGGTGACGGTCGAGGATGATCGCGTGCTGGTCGATGGTGAGGTGATCGGCGTCCTCGCCGGGTTCCGCTTCCGGGTCGATCCGGCGGCACGGCTGGCGGATCACAAGCTGCTGCTGGCCGCAGCGGAGCGGCACTTGCCGGTCCTGCTGGCCAGGCGCGCAGAAACGTTGACCGCCGCCCTGGCCGGCGGCGAGCGCGTTGAACTGGAACTGTCAGGTGCCAGCCTGGAGTGGGAGGGTGAGCGCATTGCCCGGCTCGCGCCCGGCAAGTCCGTCCTGAACCCGGTCCTGACGCTGGAGCCAGCGCTTTCGGCCTTACCGCAAGTTGCGCGGCTGGCCTGTTCGAGCTTGCGCAGCCGATGGCGGTCCCGAACTGCGCGCCATCCTGATCCGCCTGATCGAGGCTGGCGGGACTCTCACCAAAATGGGCTCTGGCATTGACCTGCTCACGCCGGCCCAGCGGCACCTGCTGCGGCGGTTGGGCGTGCAGGTGGGGGCGCTCGACCTGTTCATGCCGGCCATGCTCAAGCCATCCGCCTTGACGGCATGGCGCAGCCTGCAGGCGGTTAAGGGCGCGCAACTGGCCGCCCCGCATCCGACCATGCCGCCGGTCCTTGGCATAGGCGGCCGGACGGCCCCGCCCCCCGGCTATCGCGCGCTGGGCAAACAGGCGCTGCGGCTCGACATGGCGGAAAAGCTGCTCCACGCCGCACACGGTGCCCGCGCGGCGGCGGCAGGCAAGCCGGTGGTGCTGGATCCGGCGCTGGCGATCTCGATGGGCCTTGGCACTCCGGCCTATGCCCAGCTGCTGCGCAGTGCAGGTTTCCAGCCGATCATGCCGCGTCCGCTGCCCAAGGGTGCGCCGGGCCCGGTAGCACCGCCGCGCTGGCGCTGGCGGCCGGTCCGCCGAGACACCCGCCAGGCGGAGCGACCCAGGGCCAGCCCGGCCAGCGGCGCCTTCGCGGCCCTGGCGGAGCTGGTGCGATGAGAATCGACAAACTGCTCTGGTTTCTGAGGCTCGCCCCGTCGCGAACCCTGGCTCACGATTGGGTAGCCGAAGGGCACTTTCGGCTGAACGGCAAGCGCATCGAGAAGCCGAGCGCGGCTGTTTCAGTGGGCGACGTGCTGACTGTCCCGGCGCGTTCGGGGGTTCGCGTGATCGAGCTGATCGCGGTGCCCGAGCGGCGCGGACCGGCTCCGGAGGCAATCGCCTGTTACCGCACGCTTGACGAGCGCGCCGCAAATCCCATAGCAGCACTGAACAACATCACGCCTCAGGGGACCTGAATACCATGACCTATGTCGTCACCGACGCCTGCATCAAGTGCAAGTACATGGATTGCGTGGAGGTCTGCCCAGTAGACTGCTTCTACGAAGGCGAGAACATGCTGGTTATCAACCCCAGCGAATGCATCGACTGCGGTGTGTGCGAACCGGAATGCCCGGCCGAAGCCATCCTGCCCGATACCGAATCCGGGCTGGAACAATGGCTTGAGCTGAACGCCAAATATTCGGCCGAGTGGCCCAACCTCACCACCAAGAAGGAAACGCCGGCGTATGCCGACGAGCACAAGGGTGAGGAAGGCAAGTTCGACAAGTACTTTTCGCCCGAACCCGGCGAAGGGGATTGATCCTTCGCGCTTGCAGCGCGAATCGATTGCATAACTTGCATCTGCAGTAATTCCGCCCTCGCGGTCGAATCGCTTGTCAGAGCGCGGAATTCTGCGCTCTGGTAATTTTGTTGCCGACCTGCTATATAATCTCCCGACTTCCGGGGCTGCCTGCCCTGGTTGCATGGCAATCATTGGCTAGGCGGGACTGCGAACACGGACGGGGGAAACACAGTGCCAGCCGGGATCGGTTGGCGCCGGCACTTATTATCCACCCTGCGGTCCGGTTCGACGGGATGTATGCCCGCCGCATGAAAGGACGATACATGGCTTCCAAGGCGCACGCCTTCGATGTTGGTGACTACGTCGTTTATCCCAAGCACGGTGTTGGCCGGGTGATCGAACTGCAGGAGCAGGAAATCGCCGGCATGACCCTGGAACTCTACGTTCTGCGATTTGAAAAGGAGCGGATGACGCTGCGCGTCCCGACCAACAAGGTCGAAGCGATCGGCATGCGCAAGCTGTCGAGCGACAAGACCTTGCGCGAAGCGCTCGATACGCTGAAGGGCAAGCCCAAGGTCAAGCGCACGATGTGGTCGCGTCGCGCCCAGGAATACGAAGCAAAGATCAATTCGGGTGATCTTGTCTCGATCGCGGAAGTGACTCGCGACCTGTTCCGCGCCGATGACCAGCCCGAACAGTCCTATTCGGAACGGCAGATCTTCGAAGCCGCCTCGTCGCGCCTGGCGCGCGAGCTCGCGGCGATGGAAAAGACTGACGAACCGGCCGCGCTCAAGAAGATCCTGGCGATCCTCAACGAACATGCGCCCAAGTACTACGCCGAAGCGGCCAGCGCCTGAGGGCACGGAAGCTATCACCAGGAAGGGCCGTTCCCGCAAGGGAGCGGCCCTTTTCGTTTGGCTGCACCATGGCCCCTTGTCGCCACCGCCATGCTGTATTATATCAACAATACACATAGCGCAGGAGAGTCGCCATGAAGATTGACCGGTTCTTCCGGGCATTGGGCCCGATCATCGCCGTGGCCATGGCCGCCGGGGTTGCAGCCTGTGACGGCAACATCTCGATCAACGGCGAAAAGGGCAAGCCGCTGGCCGAAATCGACCTGACCGGCACCCCACCACAGGAACTGGTCCTGCTCGGCCCGGATGAGGTCCGGGTGACGCAGGGCGATAAGCTGGCGATCAGCGTCGAAGGCGACAAGGCCGTTACCGACAGGCTGCGATTCACGCTGAAGGACGGAACGCTGGGCGTTTTGCGTGACAAAGGCACCGACACGGGCGACGGCAAGGCCGTGGTCAATGTGACCATGCCAGCACCAAAAACCCTGACCATGGCCGGATCAGGCAAGATCAGCGCCGCCGCCCTTGCGAAAGAGGCGAAAGTGACAATCGCCGGATCGGGTGACATCGAAACGCCCAGTATCGCAAGCAACAAGCTTGATCTGACCATCGCCGGATCGGGTTCTTACCACGGCGGGGGGAACGTCACAGCGCTCGACCTGAGCATCCTGGGCAGCGGTTCGGCGGCAATGGACGCGCTTAGCACCCAAAAGGCCAGACTGATCATCGCCGGGTCGGGCAATTCGGCTTTCGCAAGTGATGGCGAGGTCGAGGCCCGGATCATGGGTTCGGGCAGCGTCACGGTTCGCGGGCGGGCCCGCTGCACGGTCAAATCAATGGGGTCGGGCAAGCTGGTCTGCGAACCCGGTAATGGTGCCAGCCCGAATACCGGGAAGCCCTGATGGTAAGGCGGTTCATTCCCGGCTAAGGCCGACACAATCAGGGTCGACCGATCCAGATTGTACTTGGGAGCCCGCCATGCCGAAGCTGACACTGATGCTGTTGCCAACGGTGCTGCTGCTGCCGGGTTGCGCTGTGGCCGGTGCAGCGGTCGACCTGGCTTCGGCCCCGGTCAAGGCCGTGAAGACTGGCGGCAAAGTGGTCGATGTCATGACCACCAGCCAGTCCGAGAAGGACGAAAAGCGGGGCCGCACCATTCGCCAACGCGAGGAGCGGCTGGGCGAACTGGACCGCGAGTATCGCAAGCAATCCGACCGGTGCCGCCGCGGCGACGATGATGCGTGCCGAAAGGCCGATCGTGCCTATGGCGAAATGCGCAGCCTGATGCCGACAGTGCCCTACGAACCGAAATAGTTAGGCCGCGGCCCGCGCCAAGCGGTCGTTGATCGCCTGACCCAGCCCCTCGGCCGGGATCGGTGCGACCGCGATGCGCGGTTTGGCCGAGGCCGAGGCCGCATGCAGCGCCGCGTACAGTCCGCCAGCGGCTTCAGCCAGATCGCCCATCGGGGAAAGCGAAAGATCGCCAGCAACCGGACCAAACCCGATCAGGAATTCGTCTACTTCAGCCACGCGCGCATTTAGCCGGACCGGCTTGCCCGGCGCATAGTGACTGGCGAGTTGGCCGGGGGCCTCGATTGCGGCTGAGGTTATGGCCTCAGGCTCGCGACCCAGAACCGCCGTAAGCGCCGCTGTTGTGATCGGGCCGGGACGAAGTACCTGCCAGGTGCCGCTATCGCGCAGGGCGACGATCGTCGATTCAAGCCCCGCCACACAGGCCCCTCCATCAAGGATCAAGGGCGCATTCGCGCCGAGCGAGGCGGCGACATGCTCCGCCAAGGTCGGGCTGACCCCGCCGCTGCGGTTGGCTGATGGGGCCGCCAAGGGCAGTCCACTCGCGGTCAGCACGGCCTGCATCACCGGGTGAGCCGGGCAGCGCAGGGCAATGGTTGGCAAGCCCGCCGTAACCGCCGGGGCGATGGCCGCTTCGGGCCGCAGGGGCAGGACCATGGTCAGCGCGCCGGGCCAGAACGCGGCGGCCAATTGTTCGGCACGCACATCAAACTGCGCGATTGCGCGTGCCGCTTCAACCGACGGCACGTGAACGATCAGCGGATTGAAATCGGGCCGACCCTTGGCACGATAGATG
>JBEGJL010000048.1:0-3886 GCA_041184605.1 Pseudomonadota bacterium | reverse complement strand
ATCTGGCTGATCATTTCGGGCGTCATGTCGGCCATGCCGCTTTTGGACAGGTCCTCGTCCTGCCCGCCGAACATCTGTTGCGTCAGGAACAGCATCTTCGGTTCGTCTTCCTCGGGCACGCCAAGGATCTGCATGACGACATGGAGCGGATAGGGTGCGGCAACATGGGTGACGAAGTCTGCGCTGCCGGTCTCTCCGCCGGCGGCAATGAACCGCTCGACCGTCGCCTTGGCCAGTTCGCGCACCCGCCCTTCCAGGCTGCGCAGGTTCTTGGGCATGAACCAGTCCTGCGTCAGGCGGCGCAGCTTGGGATGCTTGGGCGCGTCCATGGCGACCAGCGAGGCCACCAGGTTGGGGCTTTCATCACCCTGCTGGGCCGTAACCTGCCGCGCCAGCGCCTCGCCCCCGCGATTGGTGAAGACCACCGAACGCGGCGCATTGAGGAAGGTCGTATTGTCCTTCGAAATGCGCATGACATCGTCATACTTGGTGACCAGCCAAAAGGGTTCGTGATCGTCGGTCGGGCTTTCGATCCGGACCACCGGGGTATCTGCGCGCAACCGGTCAAATAGGTCCAGCGCCGCGTTCCAATCGGCATAGGATTTGGGATCGATCACCGCCAGGGCATCGGCGGGACTGGCAACGGGTCCGGTCATGGCAATTACCCCTGTGCCTGGGCGGCTTCATAGGCCGCCTTGTATTCATCGCGCAGCAGCCGCTTGTAGAGCTTGCCGGTCAGTTCGCGCGGCAGGGCCTCGCGGAAATCGATCTGGCGCGGCATCTTTACGCGGCTGAGTTGACCCGCAAGGTACTCGCGAATCTCGTCCGCCAGCGCCTCACCGGCTTGGGCCATATCGAGCGGCTGGATCACAGCGACGACCTTCTCGCCCATTTCCGGATCGGGCGCACCGATCACGGCGGCATCGGCCACCTTGGGGTGGGTGACCAGCAGGTTCTCGATCTCCTGCGGGTAGATATTGACCCCGCCCGAGATGATCATGAAGCTCTTGCGGTCAGTCAGGAACAGATAGCCGTCCTCATCCTGGTAACCGACATCCCCCAGGCTCGACCAGCCGTGCTTGTTGCGGGCATCGCGGGTCTTTTCGGGATCGTTGTGATATTCGAAGGGCACCATCCCTTCGGTCGGCTCGAAGAAGATCTGGCCTTCGGTACCGCGCGGCACTTCATCGCCATTCTCATCGCAGACGCGGATGATCCCGGTCAGCGCCTTGCCGACCGTACCGGGCTTTTGCAGCCATTCGGCGCTGGTAACGAAGGTGAAGCCATTCCCTTCGGTCCCGGCGTAATATTCATAGATCACCGGACCCCACCATTCGATCATCGCTTGCTTGACCGGCACCGGGCAGGGCGCGGCGGCGTGGATTGCGCATTTCAGTGTCGAGGTGTCGTACTTCTTGCGCACGTCCTCAGGCAGCTTGAGCATGCGGACGAAGTGAGTGGGGACGAACTGGCTGTCGGTCACCTTGTACTTCTCGATCGCGGCAAGGGCGGCCTCGGGATCGAACTTTTCCATGACCACCACGGTGCCGCCCAGCTTCTGGATTGTCATCGACCAGCGCAGCGGCGCGGCGTGATAAAGCGGGGCAGGAGACAGATAGACCGAATCCGGCTTGATCCCGAAGGCCATCATGGTCAGCCCGACCAGGGCATTGGCCTGATCGATCGCCGGGTCTTCGGGCAGCGGGATCTTCACGCCCTTGGGGCGGCCGGTGGTGCCCGAGGAATAGAGCATGTCCACCCCGGCGCGTTCATCGGCGATCGGGGTTTCAGGCATCGCGGCCAGGGCGTCCTCGGCCGATAGCGCGCCCGCCGTGTCAAAGCGCAACTGCTCCACCTGCGGGGCAAGCTTGCCCACCTCGTCCAGCGTGGGGGCCAGATAGGCCGAGCCGAACAGAATCTTCGCGCCGCTATCTTCCAGGATATAGGCGATCTCGGGCGGGGTCAGGCGGCTGGAAATGCCGACATAGTGCACGCCCGAACGCTGGAAGCCCCAGGTCAGGCAGAAGAACCACGGGTGGTTTTCCATGCAGAGGGCGACGGTATCGCCCACCTTGATCCCGCGCGCGCGGAGCAGCTGGGCCACCTGGTTTGACCGGCGGTCAAGCTCGGCAAAGCTGATCGTCTGGCCGCTGCCGGCCATGATGATTGCGGCGCGGTCGGGATTGTTCTTGGCATGGATCGACGGGTGCATCGGGAATCACTCTCCAGTGGTGGCAATTACCATCCGGAGGTGACTTTAACCGGTCGATTAAACCCGGCAAGGGCAAAAGGAATGAGCGCGGCATTCGGGTAAAGAAAAAGGGCGGCGGTTGCCCGTCGCCCTGCTCTCTTGCGCAAGAATGGGATCGCCTACTTGCTGCCACCCTTGGCGCTGCTGCCCGCCGCATCCTTGGCGGCGAGGGTTCCGGCCCAGGCATCGCCCTGCATGTAGGGGATGGGGTTCACGGCCGTGCCGGCAATGCGGACTTCATAATGCAGGTGCGGACCGGTCGAGCGGCCGGTGGTGCCGACATAGCCGATCAGATCGCCCTTGCGGACGGTCTGGCCTTCGGCAACGTTCAGGCGCGAAAGGTGGCCATAGCGGGTTTCCAGCTGGGCACCATGATCGAGCGAGATGTAGAGGCCATAGCTCGAGAACCAGTCAGCGCGGGTCACCACACCATCGGCAGTGGCATAGATCGGCGAACCGATCGGGCTGGAAAGGTCGATGCCCTTGTGCTGGCGGCGACCGCCGAGAACCGGGTGAACGCGCATGCCGAAACCGCTGGTCAGGCCGGCACCTTCGAGCGGCATCCGCGAAGGAATTGATACCGAGCGCGGACGGGCGGGAACCGAAGCGGTCGAAGTGCCGTTCCACGATGCGAACAGCCGACGGAATTCCTCATCACCGCCGTGTGCGCCGGACTTGGCGGCCTGGGCTTCGCGCAGGGGGGCAGCAATGTCGGCCGCCGTGGCGCTGGCGTTGGCCAGTGCCGGAGTGGCGAGCCCAAGGGTAGCGAGCGCGGCGAGAGCGCCGACCATGCTGCGTACCTTGGCAATAAATCCAAAACCGACCACTTAAAAACCTTAAAGCTAGGCGGCGTAATCGTTGCCGATCAGTCCGCCCGGACCCCTGTATGCCTTGCTTGCCACAGAGGCCTGCAAATCGAATTTTGAGATGGTCGGACCCCCGCCGTCTCGTTCGGCGTGGTTAAAGAGAGGTCATCACGATGTCGCAACCCCTGCGTAGAAAGAGCGCGATAAACCGGCAGTGAGACGCGCTGAGTCGTTGAATGGCGGCTTAATGGACCCCCTGAAATGAGTCGCAACCAAGGATTTCCATAGGGATTCCGGTGATTCGTCGCGTGATTCGGCGACTGCGATAAAATGCGTTGTGCCGAATCGAACGTGAGCGATTTCGTCGTCAAGGATTCGTTGGAGGATCCGAGCACCAGTCTCATCACCGAACCGGTGGATGCGTTCGAGCGTGTGCGGGGTGACATCAAGTCCGCGCGCCTCGAGCACCATCGGAACGACTGCCAGCCGCGCGGCAACATCGTGGCGCGTCTCGAAGGCGGCATCCCACAGGCCATCGTGTGCCGGTAGGGCGCCATAGTGCGACCCCAGGCTGCGCAGCCGCCGGGCGAGCAGGGCGAAATGCATCGCCTCATCCGCCGCGACCGAGAGGAAGTCCAAAACGAACTGCCGCCCCATTTCCGCCCCAAACCGCCCGGCCATATCGAGCGCGAGGTCGATCGCGACGAATTCGATATGGGCGAGCGAATGCCACAGGGCGATCCGCCCGCGCTCAGACCCGGCCTTGTTGCGCTTGGGCATCTGGCCGGGGGGCAGCAGTTCGGGCTGTGCGGGCCGGGCCGGGCGATCC
>JBEGJL010000047.1:0-3457 GCA_041184605.1 Pseudomonadota bacterium | reverse complement strand
CAGCGCATCGAGCTCGGTAAAGTCAACTCCCGCACCCAGTGGGTCCTTGCGACTGAGCAACAAGCGCCGGCGCTGATCCAGCAGACGGCGCCGCAATGCCCGCTGGAGCAGTTCGAGCCGCGCGAGGGCATCGCTGATAGCTGTGTGGGGTGAGGATGCTCGGCTGCGTGCCCAACCCGCCTCGATCTGCCCCACCCGCTCATTGACCAGTTCGTTGTAGATGCGGTGTGGCCCGCGATGCAGTGGCAATCCCACCCGAAGGGCGGAACGATCCGTTGCTGGCAGCAAGAGACCGTTACGCCGAAAATCGTCAAACCGCAGCCGCTCGCGCCCTACCGCGCGGAACAGCGATGCCGTGCAATCCTGCCGCAGCAATTGCATGGGCAACAGGTGATGACGCTGCATACCCGGATCGAAATCGGGCCGATCACGCAAGTTCACAGCCCGAAACGGCAACCAGCTTCGGCCAGCGCCTTCCCGTCCGATCATGGCACCTTGCCATAACCGGTGACGAGAATCCGGACCTGGGTGCCGTTACGCACCGGCACAGCCAACAGGTGTTCACCCGCAGGCCCGACAAAGTCGCGCTCCTCGCGCAGTGGTCCAAACTGAACCAGCTCATGAATAAGCCGAACGGCCAAACGCGCCATTGCTGCAGCCTGGACGCGCTTGTCCGGCTCAAACCAAAGTTCCTGCCCAGTCAGAAAATCCAGCCCGCGCGAGACCATCGCGCCGTTTGCCTCACGCTCCAAGGCAACCAGGACAAGGCTGGGGAAAGCCCCGCCGCCGATCCATTCCGCCACGGCCCGGCAAAACAGGTCTGGCGCCACCCAGGCAGAGGCAGGCGTCCAGACAACCGCCTTGACACCGGGTAGCTTCGCCAGCCTTGCACCCAATGCAGCAAGCCCGCGGAGCACGGGCAGCAGTCCGGCCCCGCCTGCAAGGTGGGGCCCCGTGGTCAAGGTCACGACTTCTCCGGCTGGCATCGAACGAAGACCGACCGGTTGACCTACCGGTGGCTGCGCCTCTTCGTCCCCAGGAATCAATCCAAGGCAATCAAATGTCAGGCCCTGCGAAAGCAGTTCGGCCCAATCGCCCCCTCGTCCTTTATGGGAAACAAGGAACGCTGCATCAGCTCCAGCAGTGGTCTGGGCTGCCAGCGCCTCGACAGCGGAAAGATCAGGTCGCGTCCCTGGCGCAAAAATCAGACACAGCCGGGGCGCCGGTTCCTTACCCTGATTGTCTTGCTGCGCTTCGATCGTTCATCCCCCAAGCTCACAAAATATCTGCATTTTTCGCCGTGCCTAGTCGAGTCCTTACGGGACAATTCACTCGAATTCGGACCTGATTGTCCTTGCCCTCACCGATCCGGTCAAAAAATACCCGTAGTGATCCCTTCCGCCAAGGCCGCACCCAGTGCACCTGCCGCGACGAGAGCCTCGGTCGGAACAAGTTTGGGAGCCAGGATCGCTTCGGATGTCTGAACGGCTAGGTTCACGATCATCGGCTCTGCCACCCGACGCAGGCGCCAGCCGGTCACGATCCGGTCAAGCTGCGCCTGCGCTCCGTGGCCATCGCTCCCCGCAGCGATCATAGTTGCATAGGGTCGTCCCTCAATCTGGCCAAGCACCGGATAATAGCTGCGATCAAAGAACTCCTTCATCGCCCCGCTCATGGTGCCAAGGTTCTCCGGACAGGCAAACAAGTAGCCTTTGGCCTGCAACAGATCTTCGACCTGGGCCTGTTCTGCTGGCAGCATGATCGACTTGCCCGGCGCACCCGCATGGGCAGCCTCGGCCAGGGCGCGGGCCGCACCGGTGCGGCTATGCCAGATGATTGCGAGCATGACCGCATCATGGCTTAGCTCGGTCAACCTGCAAAGCCGTGAAAAGCCGCAAGCCCCCCCCTTCTCAGCAATCACCGGTTGGGCTAGCCCGATCGGCATGGCGCCTGCCCCTTCATCCATCCTCGGAATTGAGCGTTCACTGACCGGCAAGGTCTGGCACTGGCGCGGCGGCAATATGGACTTGTCGGGGAACCAGGCCTCCCTCGATCACGACCTGGTAACGCAGCTGCTGCTCGCCCGGGGCGTGCCGCATGACGATGTTGAGCGGCATCGCAATCCTTCATTACGGGCCTTCCTGCCCGACCCTTCTGCGTTCCGGGATATGGATCAGGCGGCCGAACGGCTGGCTCAGGCAATCGTCACCGGCGAAACGCTAACCGTCTACGGCGACTATGACGTTGATGGTGCAACCAGCGCGGCCCTGCTGATCCGGCTGTTGCGGATGCTTGGCCACCCGGCCCGCTATTACATCCCGGACCGCTTGCTCGAAGGATACGGGCCGTCAGGCGAGGCGCTGGTCCGGCTGGGCCGGGAAGGCTCAAGCCTAATCGTGACGGTCGATTGCGGGGCCATGGCCTTTGAAGCGCTGGAGATGGCTCACGCTGCGGGAATCGACGTGATCGTGGTCGATCACCACAAATGTGCGCCCGAACTGCCCCGCGCGATGGCACTGGTGAACCCCAACCGCCTCGATGAAGATGATCTTGCCGCCGCCCACGGCCACCTTGCCGCGGTCGGCGTGGCCTTCCTGCTCGCCGTGGCGACTGTCCGCGTCTTGCGTCAGCGTAGCTTCTTTGCTGATCGGCCAGAGCCCGACCTGTTTTCGCTGCTCGATCTGGTCGCGCTGGGGACCGTGGCCGACGTTGCCGCGCTGCACGGCCTCAATCGGGCACTGGTGGCGCAGGGGCTGAAAGTTATGGCCCAACGCCAGAACACTGGCATGGCCGCCCTGATCGATGCCAGCCGACTGAACCGCGCGCCGACTTGCAGTGACCTGGGCTTTGCCCTGGGCCCGCGGATCAACGCCGGCGGGCGCGTCGGCGAAGCAACGTTGGGCGTGCGCCTGCTCACCACCGAAGACCCCGAAGAAGCTCGCGTCATTGCCGCTCAGCTCTCGCAATTGAACGAAGAGCGGCGCGCAATCGAGGCCGCCGTGCAGGAAGCCGCAGAAGCCCAGCTGGAAAGCCAGCACAATCGCGCCGTGGTGTTGCTGGCTGGCGCGGGTTGGCACCCGGGCGTCATCGGCATCGTTGCCGGGCGGATAAAGGAGAAGTCTGGTCGGCCGGCAATCGTCATTGCGCTCGACGCGGATGAACACGGCCATGGCAAGGGCTCGGGTCGCTCCATCGCGGGCGTTGACCTTGGCGCTGCGATCATTGCTGCGCGCGAAGCAGGGCTGCTGGTAGCCGGCGGTGGGCATGCCATGGCCGCAGGACTGACTGTTGCGCCCGACCGCCTCAGCGCTCTGGCCGAATTTCTGGACGAGCGGCTGGGCGCGGCCGTAATCGCCGCGCAGGCCGGACAATCGCTCCAGCTCGACCTGGCGGTGGCGCCCGGTGGACTTGTGCCGCCGCTGGTCGAAACCCTCGAAAGTGCCGGGCCTTATGGGAT
>JBEGJL010000046.1:0-2687 GCA_041184605.1 Pseudomonadota bacterium | reverse complement strand
CACGGCGAGTTCCTCGGCGGTGGGCCGCTCGTTGACGGTCGTGTCGGACAGGAACACGGTGTAGTTTTTGCCGATCATCAGGTGGATGCCGAAGGGCAGACGGCCTTCCTGCGGCTCGATTACTTGGCCAACTTCGCGGATGGTCTGAGCAAAGGTCCGGGTCTTGCCGGTTACCATCGCGTCGCCAATGCCAAGCTGCAGCAGCAGCGAAGCAAAGACATTGCGGTCCTGGTTGACCATCCGACGCACGTCGCGCTCCAGGAAGCCGCGCCGCTGCAACTTGGCGTAGAGCGCTTCGACCATCGCCGGCACGTGCTCACTCACCATTGAATTCTCGATCTGGAAGCTGTCGGGCTTTTCGACCCCCAGCTCGACCAGCTTGGCCTTCACCTGCTCGGTCCGGCCAACCAGAACCGGTTCGCCATAGCCGAAATCGCGATACTGGATTGCCGCGCGCAGGACGACTTCGTCTTCGGCTTCGGCAAAGATCACCCGCTTGGGGTTGGCCTTCACCTGCTCATAGACCTGGGTCAGGACCGAGGTGGTCGGATTGAGCCGGGCCTTGAGGCTGTGACGATAGGCATCAAAGTCCTCGATCGGTTTTTGCGCCACGCCGGTGTCCATCGCCGCCTTGGCCACCGCCGAGGAAACCACTTCCATAAGGCGCGGATCAAAGGGGGCGGGGATGATATAATCATTCCCGAACTGGTGCTTCTTGCCATAGGCGGCGGCCACTTCCTCGGGCACCTGCTCGCGCGCCAGTTCAGCGATGGCCTTGGCGGCGGCGATTTTCATTTCCTCGTTGATCGCGGTTGCCCGCACGTCCAGCGCCCCGCGGAAGATGAAGGGGAAGCCCAGCACGTTGTTCACCTGGTTCGGATAGTCCGAACGACCAGTGGCGATGATTGCATCGGGGCGCACGGCCTTGGCTTCCTCGGGCCGGATTTCCGGATCGGGGTTGGCCATGGCGAAGATGATCGGCTTGTCAGCCATCTTCGCCACATATTCAGGCTTGAGTGCTCCGGCCGCGGACAACCCGAGGAAGATGTCGGCCCCGACCAGGGCTTCCTCCAGGCTGCGCGCAGTCGTATCGATCGCATGCGCGCTCTTCCACTGGTCCATGCCGGATTCGCGGCCGCGATAGATCACGCCGGAACGGTCGCAGACGGTCACGTTCTCGTGTCGCACGCCCATCGACTTGATCAGCGCGGTACAGGCCAGCGCCGAGGCGCCGGCGCCATTGACGACGACCTTAACGTCCTTGAACTCGCGGCCGGTCAGGTAGCAGGCATTGACCAAACCGGCTGCGGCGATGATCGCCGTGCCGTGCTGGTCGTCGTGCATGACCGGAATTTTCATCCGTTCCCGCAGCGCCTGCTCGATCACGAAGCATTCGGGGGCCTTGATGTCTTCAAGGTTGATCCCGCCAAAGCTCGGCTCCATCAGCGCGACCGCCTCAATGAAGGCATCCGGGTCTTCGGTGGCCAGTTCGATGTCGATTGAATCGACATCCGCAAAGCGCTTGAACAGCACTGCCTTGCCTTCCATCACCGGCTTGGAGGCAAGGGCCCCCAGGTTTCCCATGCCCAGGATCGCCGTGCCGTTGGAAATCACGGCGACAAGATTGCCGCGCGCAGTGTATTCATAGGCATCGGCTGGATTGTCCGCGATGGCCTGAACCGGCACGGCCACGCCCGGCGAATAGGCCAGGCTGAGATCACGCTGGGTCGCCATGGGCTTGCTGGCGATGATCTCGATTTTCCCGGGGCGGATTGTCTTGTGGTAAAACAGCGCTTCACGCTCGGTGAAGCTGACCTTGCTGTTATCGTCCCGGGCACTCGTTTCGTCGGACACCGCAACCTCCATTATCGCCGCTGCCCTAACGGAACTAAGCGTTACGGGATAGGGGAAAGCTGCCTTGGCCGGCTTGGGCGAATCGTATTCACCCGGCTAACCCGATCCGATGAGCGGAGCCGCAACCCCGATGATGGCGCAATACCTGGCGCTGAAGGCAGAAGCCGGGGATTGCCTGCTTTTCTACCGCATGGGCGATTTCTTTGAACTGTTCTTCGATGATGCCAAGCAAGCCGCCCAGATCCTCGACATCGCCCTGACCAGTCGGGGCGAGCACATGGGCGTTCCAATCCCGATGTGCGGCGTGCCGGTCCATTCGGCCGAGGGCTACCTCGCGCGCCTGATCAAGGGGGGGTGCCGGGTCGCGATCGCCGAACAGACCGAGACACCCGAAGAAGCGAAAAAGCGCGGCGGCTCAAAGGCCTTGGTCGCCCGCGATATCGTCCGCTTCGTCACGGCCGGGACGTTGACCGAGGAAGCTCTGCTCGAACCGCGGCGCGCCAACGTCCTGGCGGCAATCTGCGAAGTGCGTGGCAGCTGCGGGATCGCCGCCTGCGATATTTCAACCGGGCGGATGGAGCTTGAGGAATGCCCGCCTGACCGGCTTGGGGCAGCCTTGGCACGACTGGGAGCCAGCGAAATCGTCGCGCCGGATGGGTGGGAAGCATGCCCGGTCGATGGCATTCCTCGTCCGGTCAGCACCTTTTCCAGCGATGCGGGCGACGCTCGGCTCAAGGCCGTGCACGGGGTCGCCACGCTTGACGGGTTTGGCCAGTTCTCGCGCGCAATGCTGGCGGCTGCCGGGGGGCTGATCGCTTACCTGGACCATGTCG
>JBEGJL010000045.1:0-9552 GCA_041184605.1 Pseudomonadota bacterium | reverse complement strand
CCTGAAGGCGATCAAGACCATCCGCATGGTCTCGCGCGGGGGCACGGTTTACTTCCCGGACGAGGTCTATGCCAAGCTGGGGATCAAGCCGTTCAGCACCCCGGTAAAGGTGACTGCGCCGCAGAACTAGGCGGCTTTCAACGCGGTTACGCAGGGGCGGCATCCATCGGGATGTCGCCCCTTTTGCGCTGAAGCGGACCGGCACTTCCGTGGCGGCTGGCGATGCGCTTTGGCAGCAGGTGGCTGTGAAACGTTGCTGAAAGGGACTGGAACTTCGCCCTAGCCCGTTGCAGCATAGCGGCAAGGGTCGAAAGCGCAGGGGGCAAGAATGGACGGGTGGATCTGGATCGGAGCTTTGGCGCTCTATGTGCTGTTCCGGCTGTGGTACGACAATTGGCGCGGTCCGCTGACCAAGGAAGAGATTGATAGCTTCTTTGCCGAGGTCCACGGCAAGTACGGCGGCGGCAATGATCCGGCGGTGCTGCGGTCGTTCCTTGAGGCGGACGATGGCCAGGAATTCGTCATGCTCAACCTGGTCAAGATCGAGCCGGGCATGGTGGTCGATCCGCAGTCGGGCAAGGAACTGTCCGGCCGCGAGGCGATGCGCCGCTATTCCGATCCCTTTGTCCGCGCGCTGATCGCGCAAGGCGGCCATCCCGGCATGGTCGGTCGCAAGGTTGGCCCCTATATCGATGCCTGGTCCGTTGAAGGCGATCCGGGCTGGTCGATCTTCGGGCTGATGCGTTATCGCAGCCGGCGCGATTTGCTGAAGCTAGCGGCAGATCCCCGCTTTGCTGACATCCATCCTTACAAGCTGCTGGGCATCCCGGTGACCTTCAGCTTCCCGACCCAGCGCGAATTGTCGGTCTACATGGGGCCGCGCGGATGGGTGGCGCTGGTGCTCGCGCTGATCGCGGCGCTCCTCCAATTGGCTCTGATCTAGGGCGGGGCGCGCGGATTCTTGACCGATCAGGCTTCGAGTTCGATGTCCCAGTAAAGCCAGTCCCGCCAGGTTTCGTGCAGGTAATTGGGCGGAAAAGCGCGGCCGCGTTCCTGCAAATGCCAGGAAGTTGGCCGGATCGGCTCGATCAGTAATGGCATGCCGGCCTGCTTCGGTGTGCGTCCGCCCTTGCGCAGGTTGCACGGTGCGCAGGCCGTGGCGACGTTTTCCCAGCTGGTCCGCCCACCCAGCCGCCGCGGGACAACATGATCAAAGGTCAGGTTGTGCGGGCTGCCACAATACTGGCAGGTAAAGCGATCACGCAGGAACAGGTTGAAGCGCGTGAAAGCGGGAAACTCGCTGGGCTTCACATATTGCCGCAAGGCAATCACCGACGGGATGGGCATGGTCCAGTTCGGAGAATGGACTTCGCGCGCATAGCTGTCGACAATATCCACCCGCCCCAGAAAGACCGCCTTGATCGCGGTTTGCCAGGGCCACAGGCTTAGCGGGTAATAGGACAGCGGGGTGTAATCGGCGTTCAGCACGAGGGCCGGGCAATCGGACAGATTGCGGGAGGGATCCTCCGACGCGCTGCGGAACCGGGCCGCGCGCTCAATCAGCTCCGCCTTGAGCATGGCCTCCGGTAACAATCGGGCATGACGGTTTGGCTACAACCCATAGGTGAAACAGAACATGGGGGGCTTTGCCGCGTCAAGCCTTGCCTTGGCCGACAATCCACAGGCAAGAGAGCACCGTGATCCGCACCCGTTTCGCCCCCAGCCCCAATGGCCAGCTGCATCTTGGCCATGCCTATGCCGCGATTGTCGCGCATGATCTGGCACGGGCGCGGGGCGGAGAATTCCTGCTGCGGATCGAGGATATAGACGGCACCCGCAGCCGGGCGGAGCTGGTCCCGGAAATCCTTGCCGATCTGCAATGGCTTGGGCTGTCGTGGGACGGACCGGTGGTGTACCAGTCGGATCGGCTGGCCAGCTATGCGGCAGCGGCGGAGCGGCTCAAGGCGATGGACCTGCTCTATCCCTGCCAATGCACCCGGGCCGAAGTGCAGGCTGCGTCGCAAGCAACCGGGCCGGACGGGCCCATCTATCCCGGCACCTGTCGCGGCAAGCCGGTCGATCCGGATGGCGCAGCCTGGCGGCTGGACATGGCGAGGGCGGTCAAGCTGGCCGGGCCATTGGACTGGCTTGATGAACTGGCTGGGCCGCAGACCTGCGCGCCCTTGCAATTTGGCGACGTGGTGCTGCTGCGCAAGGAGGCACCTGCCAGCTATCACCTCGCCGCCACGCTGGATGATGCGGCCGATGGCATCACGCTGGTCACCCGCGGGCAAGACCTGTTTGCCGCAAGCCATGTCCATCGCCTGCTCCAGGCCCTGCTCGTACTGCCGGTGCCGACCTGGCATCACCACCAGCTGTTATGCGAAGAGGATGGCCGCAAACTGGCCAAGCGTCGTGGATCCCCGGCGCTCGCAGACCTGCGCAAGGCCGGGGAAGATGGCCGGGCCGTGGCCCAGGCACTGCGCATGGACCAATTCCCTACTGGCCTTTACCTGGGGCCGGGCGTAGGGTTGTTTGCATGAGCTATGTCCTGATTCCCGTACTCGTGGTGCTGATGGCGCTGGTTGTTGTCAGCCTGGTCAAAGGCATCGCGGCCTTCATGCAAAGCACGCGCGAGGATCTTGAGCGGGGAGAGGGTTCCGGCCCCAGCCAGATGCAGCTCAAGCAGAACAAGATGATGTACGCCCGCATCCTCTATCAGGGGATCGCAATCGTCGTCGTTGCCATCCTGCTGTTCGCCAACCGCTGAGCCCGCGGGCCGGCCCTTGGTTAAGCTCAACAAGATCTACACCCGCACCGGTGATGACGGGACGACTGGTCTGGTCGACGGTTCGCGCCGCGCAAAACACGATGCCCGGATGGAGGCGATCGGCTCGGTCGACGAGGCCAACAGCCTGATCGGTTTTGCCGTGGCCGCACCGGACGGTTTGGGGCCGCATGAAGCGGCCCTGATCCGCATCCAGAATGATTTGTTCGACCTTGGTGCAGATCTTGCCACCCCTGGTGACGACTTTGCTCCATCAGCAATGGTTTTGCGGATCGTACAGCCGCAGGTTGACTGGCTTGAGCGGCAGATAGACGCCCTTAACGAGGCGCTAGCCCCCCTTACCAGTTTTATCCTTCCGGGCGGTGCCGAGCCGGCAGCCCGCGTGCATCTGGCGCGCGCAACGGTGCGCCGGGCCGAGCGGGCGGCCACTGCGCTGGCCGCACAAGAACCGGTCAATCCTGCGGCCTTGGCCTATCTTAACCGCCTTTCCGATTACCTCTTCGTCCTCGCCCGCGCCCTTAACAATGGCGGCTCGGGCGATGTCCTGTGGGTGCCAGGCCAGTCGCGCTAATTTGGCGCTAGCCAAGCCTCTCCCCCGCCGCTAGGCAGCACCACTTGCTGCACTTGCGAAGGGGAATTTCGATGCGGACAGTGGCGGTTATCGGCGCGGGGCAGATGGGTTCGGGTATCGCCCAGACCATCGCGCAATTCGGCATGAACGTGCTGCTTTCCGACGTTGACCTGGCCCGTGCCGAAGCCGGCAAGGGCAAGATCGACCAGGCGCTGGGCAAGCTGGTCGGCCGCGGCAAGATCACCCCGGATGAAGCGACTGCCGCACTGGCCCGGATTACCGCGGTTCCCGACTATGCGCCGATGGCCGATGCCGAACTGATCATCGAGGCGGCGACCGAAAAGGAAGAGATCAAGCACCGCATCTTCGCCGAAGCCGGCAAGGTGCTGGGGGCCGATGCAATCATGGCATCGAATACCAGTTCGATCCCGATTACCCGCATGGCCGTCAGCTCGCCCGATCCCGCGCGGTTCATTGGTCTGCACTTCTTCAATCCGGTGCCGGTGATGGGCCTGATCGAGGTGATTCCGGGCTTGGCCACGTCCAAGGAAACCGTTGCCCGCACCCGCGCTTTTGCTGAAGGCCTGTCCAAGCAGGTCGTGCTGGCCGAGGACGAACCCGGCTTTGTGGTCAACCGCATCCTCTTGCCGATGATCAACGAAGCAGTCTTCGTCCTGGGCCAAGGCACGGCCAGCATTCCCGATATCGACAAGGGCTGCCGCCTGGGCCTCAACCACCCGATGGGCCCGCTCGAATTGGCCGATTTTGTCGGGCTGGATACCTGCCTTGATATCGTCAAGGTGCTCTACAACACCACGGGCGACAGCAAGTATCGGCCGGCCCCGCTGCTGGTGAAATATGTCGAGGCCGGCTGGCTTGGTCGCAAGACCGGCCGGGGGTTCTACGACTATTCAGGCGAAGCGCCGGTTCCGACACGGTAGTTGGTGCGGGCGCAGGCAGGCCCGGTCCTATTTGCGCGGCGCAGCGACCCTTGCGATTTCAGTAAGACCCTGCGCGAGCAGTAGCTCCGCTTGTTGGCTGTTGGCCAACAGGGCGCGATGCAGGCCCATCAGCTTCTCGATCAGCCGCCCCAGCCGCGGACCACGCCACTTTTGCAGCTGGCGCAGGATATCACCCTTGTCCTTGAAAAAGATCCGCCGTGCAGCGGTCTCAGCCTCGACAAACCGCTCAATGTCCCCACTTCGCCCGATCCTGGCGGCCAGCTGGCCCAGCTGGCTCGCGCGTCGCTCAAGCGCCAGAAGTAGCCCAACAGGGTTGAGGCCCAGCTCGCGCATCCGCCGCAGTTCACCGGGCAGGCGCTGGACATCGCCGGAAAGAACCGCGTTGACTATCGGCATCAGGCCGTCGTCTTCTGTCCGTGCCCCGATTGCCTCAAACGTGCTGGCATCGGCTGTTCTGGGGGCCTGCGGTGTCGCGTCGAGGTAAAGCGCCAGCTTGGCGACTTCGCTAGCGGCGACACGGGTGTCGAGCGCTGCTGCACGCGCTATGCGCTCGGCCAGATCGCCCCCCAGCTTGACCCCGGCTGCCCCCGCCATATCCCGCACTGCGCCACTGACGCTGCGCAGATCGGGTGGATAGAACATCGCCATCAGCGCGTCGGGGCGACCGGCCAAAAGCTTGGCCGTGCGTGACTTGTCAGTCGCGCTGCTGGCCATCACGATAACTGGGCAGGGCTCGCTTTCGCCCTGCAACATCGCCTCGATCGCATCGTGGGCCTCATCACCACTGGCCCGAACAAGGATATGACGGCTGCCCCCGAACAGGGAAGTTGACCGGGCCTCGTCGCCCAATCGCGCTGGATCCTTGCGCAGGTCGGCACCCGCCAGTTCCACCCGTTCACCCGGATCGGGCAACAGCTCGATCAGTAATTGGGCTGCATCCTGGATCCCTGCGTCATCGGGTCCGCAGAGGAAGAACACCCGGGCTTCGCGCGCGGCGCGCGGGGCGATCGACTTGAAATCCTTTTGAGTGGCTTTCACTGCCCGCCTGCTTGGCCTTCGCGCAGCTGGAGGGCAAGCCGCGCGACGATCTTGTCCGCCACGACCTTGGCCAGGTTTTCCAGCGCCGTCTGTTCCGCCGCAATAGTGGCATATTCGGAACTCACCACGTCGATCCCCGCATCGGAACCTGCCGTTGCATCCAGCACGACGGTGCCGGTAACGCTGTCGACCAACTGATAGCGCGCGCGCAGTGTGCGGCGTTCGCGTCCGATTGTGTCATCGGACAGCAGACCAAGGCCTTCCAATTTCTCATCGAGCCGGACGTCGAGCCGGTAGCGCGGCGTTGCCTGCCCGCCCGCGCCGAGCCGGTCGACCAGGGCATTGCGCACCAGCCATCCGGCCTTGCCGTCGATCGCCGGAACCTCAACCGCGGCTAGTCCCTGGGCAACCTGTCCGCTGGCCCCGCCGGCGTACATCGGCTTCAGCCCGCAGGCGGACAGCAGCAATGCCGCGGCAAGGACGCCCAGATGCTTCATGCGACGAGATTGACCAACCGGTCTGGCACCACGATCACTTTCTTGACTGCCTTGCCATCCAGCGCACGCTGCACCTTGTCGCTGGCCAGCGCAAGCGCCTCCAGTTCCTCACGCGGCAGGCCCTTGGCGACGGTGATCGTGTCGCGCAACTTGCCCAGCACCTGGATCGCGATGGTTACTTCATCCTCGATCAGCAGCGCCGGATCAACTGCGGGCCAGGCGGCATCGGCGACCAGACCTTCACCGCCGATGGCGGCCCAGGCCTCTTCGGCAAGGTGCGGCATCATCGGCGCCACCAGCAGCAGCAGGGTGCGGATCGCGGCCGAACGGCTGGCGCTGGGCGCCGCCTTTTCGGTGGCACCTGTCAGCTCGTAAATCCGCGCCACGGCCTTGTTAAAGCCCAATGCGGCAATGTCCTGCGTCGCGGCATGAACCGTCTGGTGCGCCTTGCGATCCAGCGCCTTGTCCTCGCCCGTCGCAGACGCGTCGTACTGCCCGAACAGCCGCCAAAGGCGCTGAACGAAGCGGGCACAGCCCTCGATCCCGGCCTCGGACCAGGGTAGGTCGCGTTCGGGCGGGCTGTCGGAAAGCATAAACCAGCGCACCGCGTCGGCGCCGTACTGGGCAATGATGTCATCCGGATCGACGACATTTTTCTTGCTCTTCGACATTTTGATGACGCGGCCGATCTCTACCGGCTGGCCATCTGCCTTCAGGATTGCGCTGTCACCGCCGCGTTCGACTTCGCCTGGGCTGAAGTAGAAGGGCTGACCATTGACCGGATCGATCCGCGAATAGGTTTCATGCGTCACCATGCCCTGGGTGAACAGGCTGGCAAACGGCTCCTTCACATCGATCAGGCCGATGTGGTTGAGCGCGCGGGTCCAGAAGCGGGCATAGAGCAGGTGGAGGATCGCATGTTCGATCCCGCCGATATACTGTTCCACCGGCAGCCACTGCTTGATCACTTCCGGATCGAACGGCCGGTCGCCGGGCTGGCTGGCAAAGCGCAGGAAATACCACGAACTGTCGACGAATGTGTCGAGCGTGTCGGTCTCGCGCTCCGCCGGCTTGCCGCACTTGGGGCAATCGACGTGCTTCCAGGTTGGGTGGCGGAGCAGAGGATTGCCTGGCACGTCAAAACTGACGTCCTCCGGAAGGGTAACCGGCAGTTGGCTTTTCGGCACCGGGACCACGCCGCAACCGCCGCAATGGATGAACGGGATTGGCGTGCCCCAGTAGCGCTGGCGGGAAACGCCCCAGTCGCGCAGTCGGTACTGCGTTTCGCCCTGGCCCCAGCCGTCGTGCGTTGCCTTGGCGATAACTGCCGCCTTGGCTTCGTCGATGGTCATGCCATCGAGCCATTCGGAGTTCACGATCCGGCCCGGGCCGGTGTAGGCCTCGTTACCGGCAAACTCGGGATCGGCCTCGTCACCATCAGCGACAACGCGGGTCACGGGCAGCTCATACTTGCGGGCGAAGTCCAGGTCCCGCTGGTCATGGGCCGGGCAGCCAAAGACTGCGCCGGTGCCGTAATCCATCAACACGAAGTTCGCGACATAGACCGGCAGGTGCCATGACTTCTTGAGCGGGTGTTCAACCGAGTAGCCGGTGAAAAAGCCCTTCTTCTCGGCCGTTTCCAGTTCGGCTGCGGTCGTGCCACCCTGCTTGCATTCGGCAATGAAGGTTTCCAGCTCGGGTGAATCCGCTGCCAGTTTCTGGGCGAAGGGATGGTCAGCCGCAATGGCAACGAAGCTCGCGCCGAACATGGTGTCGGGCCGTGTGGTGTAGACCTCGATCCCGTCCTTGCTGTCAACGAAGTGGAACTTGCAGCGCAGGCCCTGGCTCTTGCCGATCCAGTTCTCCTGCATCAGGCGAACCTTCTCGGGCCAGTCCTTGAGTTCGCCTAGGCCGGCCAGCAGGTCATCGGCGAACTGGGTGATCTTGAGGAACCACTGGTTGAGCTTGCGCTTTTCAACCAGCGCGCCGGAACGCCAACCGCGACCGTCGATCACCTGTTCGTTGGCCAGCACGGTCATGTCGACCGGGTCCCAGTTGACCGCCGATTCCTTGCGATAGACCAGTCCCGCTTCATAGAGGTCAAGGAACAGCGCCTGTTCCTGGCCGTAATAGTCCGGCTCGCAGGTGGCGAGCTCACGGCTCCAGTCGAGCGCAAAGCCCAGGCGCTTGAGCTGCGCCTTCATGTTGGCGATGTTGTCGCGAGTCCAGCCGCCGGGGTGGACGCCCTTTTCCATCGCCGCGTTTTCGGCCGGCATGCCGAAGGCATCCCAACCCATGGGATGCAGCACTTCGAACCCCTGCATCCGCTTGGTCCGGGCCAGCACGTCGCCCATGGTATAGTTCCGCACATGGCCGATATGGATCCGGCCCGAGGGGTAGGGGAACATCTCCAGCACGAAGGAGCGCGGTTTGTTGCTCGCATCGTCGGCGCGGAAGGTCTGGCGTTCATCCCACGCCTGCTGCCAGCGCGAATCGGCATTGGACGGATCGAAGCGTCCGGACTCTGGATTTTGGCTCGTCATGGCCTGCCCTCTAGCCGCTGTACGCGGCTTGTCGAGGGGGTCGCTTACTCGGCAACGGCGCTGCGGCGCAGGTCACGGGCCTTGGTCAAGATGATGTCTTCCAGCTTCTGGACGGTCGCGGCCTGGACCGGGGCATCAACCCATACCCCGTTCTGGGCCACCTGGCGGCTGGCAGCGACACGCAGGGCATCGGCCCGCAGGTCCTGGTCAAGGATGGTGACTGTGACCTTCATCCGTTCACCCGCATTGTTCGGATTGGCATACCAGTCGGTCACGATCACGCCGCCGTTGCTGTCAGTCTGGACCAACGGCATGAAGCTGAGCGCTTCCAGGCTGGCGCGCCACAGGTAGCTATTGACGCCGATCGTAGTGACCTTCGAAGCGGCAAGATCAGCCTTCGGGCGATCCTTGCCGCCGCAACTGGCGAGCGCGAACGCTGCCATGGCGACCAGGCCGGCACGGCCGATCCGGGAAAAGGTGCTCTGTCCGGAAATGACGGTCATCATGGTCAGTGTAAGATCCTGTCTAGGCGGGACGATGGAGCGACCCGCGCGAAACCTGCGCAGCCTCTATAGCCAAGGCGGCCAAGGCGGCAAGTGCGCATTGGCCGCCGAGCCGGTGAACCCCCGCTGAATGTTTTATCGTAGCCCCCGGTTAACGGCTAATTCATGGAGTGATGGCGAGATAGTGCTTGGATTCGACGCGCGATCGCGCGACACTTGCCGAGCCCTGTTGAGGATAGCAAAAGACCAAGATGACCGTAGCCAAGTCCATCGCTAGCAAGCCGGCCAAGGGGCGTGGCAGCGCCGCTTCGGCCTTCCTGCTCGCTGGGGCGGTGACGGTCCTGGCCCTGCCCAGCGCGGTCCTGGCTTTGTCGGTTGGCATCGGGCCCAGATTGTCTGCGCCGACCGAATTGGCCGATGACGGTTTTGAACCGGCGCGGGTCGATCCGCGGCTGACGCGGTCGATTTCGGTCCGCGCGCTGGGGGCGGGACAAACCTTCCGCTTTACCCCCGGTGCCGCGCCTAACCGGCTTGACCGATCGGTGACCGTGGCCGTGCGCGTGGACGGAACCATGGGCCGGTCGACGCGCGGCCCGCTGGCGGCTAGCGACGGCGGGTTCCGTATCGCCCCCACTGCCTACAGCCTGGGT
>JBEGJL010000044.1:0-2518 GCA_041184605.1 Pseudomonadota bacterium | reverse complement strand
GTGACCACAGGCGCGGCTTCGGCAGGCTTGGAACCCGGCCCAGCCCAGACGCCGCACAATACCGTTGTGATCATCAGCAGCTTACGCACGCCAGCACCTTTCAGCCGCAGTAAGGATCGCGTATCCATCTTCCGTCTTGCCAGCCCATATGCCGGGCTGGACGCATATCAGCGCAGATCGCCCGTTCGGCCCGCTGCACGCGCGCGCGAAGGATACGCCAATATCGCCCGGCTCGCCATAGCCAGGACGCAATCCAGACATTTCCGCAAGCCGTGATCCCATGGCCAGCATCCCGCCCCATTGCCTGATCAACCGATACCCTGACCTTGCATCGTGATACGTCCCGCGCAAGGGCTTCATCGGATCAATGCCATGCAGCCGGTGGAACACGTCGCAAGCAGATGCCGTGCAATCCGACACGCCCCATTGCCACGGCTGCGACATGATGTCGTCCACCGCTGCCATGACTTGATCCGGCGTCACCATATCAGCTTCTGCGCCTTGGCGAATGCCAGAATGACCAGCCGCCCCGCCGTGTCTGTTGGATGCCGCCGCCTCTGATCTTCGTCGGAATGAGTGATGCTGGCCATGGATCGCGCGCTAGGCCCGGTGATGACAGTAACCCGCGCCTCGTGATTTACCGCGCCCTCCGACATGCTGGCGTCAAGGTCAAGACCATCCATCGTGCCCGCGAACACCTCGACAGGATCGGCCACCAGCGTAACGCCCGCGCCGGTTGTCTGCTTGCCATCATGCCCACCCGGCCTGCCCGCCACCACGCCAAGCGACATGCTGACGCCGCGCGCCCGGATCGGATCGTCAATCATGCCGTCAAGATCGGCTGGCACCCCGACAAGCGACAGGATCGCCTCTGATGCCACCACGCCGCCGACCGTCTCAGGCGGGATTTCCACATTCCCCAGCGGACCTATGCCTGTCCAGTTATGGCCGCCCCAAGCAATCGTGCCCACGCCGCTATGCGCATAGACAGGCACCAGAGGCCAGTCCAGATGCGCAAAAAACACCGGGTGGAACACGCCAGACAGCGCGGCCATCATGCTTGACGGGGTTTTGCGCTTCAGATCCACGGGTTCACGTCCTGAAAAAAGCCTTCCTCATCCTCGAACACCTGCCGAAAGTCCAAGCTGTAAGGCTCAGTTGATCCCGCCATGCGCTGCGCCCGTGGCCAATCGGATTGCAGCCGGAATACCCCGGTCTCATAGCTGCCGAACGATACCCTTCCGCCTGCCGATGGTGTTGACACCAGATTTGCCACCGCAACGCCGCTGGCATTAGAGACAACCTCATTGGCGATCATATGCTGTTCGTCGCCACCTTCCAGATGGATCGTCAGGAATTCCCCCGGTATCGCAACCACGGCATTCGCTGGCAGGCCAGTGACAGTGATCTTGGCAAAGTGTCCGCTGGTGTCGATTGTTCCGGTCAGCATGGCGCCGGAAAACCAATAGAAAGGATCGCCGTCGCTCACCCATCCAATCGGAGTGCTTGGCAAGGTCCATGAGAAATACGACCCTGCTCGGCTGACGTTATCAACCGTCCTGCCCCAAGGAATGCGGCACGCTGTCAGCCTGACAAGGTGCTCCCCGCCGTCCAGAAGCCGCCAGAGAGCCTCAAGATAGCCGCTGCCATACTGGCGCCGCCCATGCACCGTAAGACCAGCGACAAGCCGCTTCCGCTGCGCCGATGACACAAACTCGCGCCCAGTCAGCAAGGACCGGCTGCGGCTGGTCGGCTGTTCCTGTGTCCAGTATCCGGCGATTACTCCGACCGGCGGGAAAGCATAGACTATCGCCATATCACACGCTCCCGAAAGCCTTGGTGGACTGCATCGCCCGGTTTGTGGCCGCGACCGATTGGCGAATTATGCCGCCCTGCCGCGCATCAACCTCGGCCCCCGCCACGCGCTTGAACGTGGCGATCATCTGCCCGTCATCGCTGGCCTGTAGATTGGCGACATATGGCTGCGGCACATAGACGATGCGCGGATCGGCCCCGATTGGATCAGGCATTCCGACTATGCCGCCATTGGCGTATCCCCGCAGCCCGCGCCGCATACCCTCTACCACGCCCACGCCGCCAGCCCGCGCAATGTCAGCCTGCGACCATACAACCTCGCCCTTGTGCACCACGCCAGCCGGTTGGTTGACGCTTCCAGGCCCGGTATATCCGCCGCTGGAAAAGCCGAACAATCCGCCAAGGAAGCTGCCAGTGGACTTGCCAAGCCCGCCGCTCCACAGCGTCTCGAATGCGCGGCTTGCGGCGATCTCGGCCAGCTTCATCAGCACGCCAGACAGCGCATCGCGGAACGAATGCGCCCCGGTGATCAGGCCGGTGAACGCGCTTTCCATGCTGGACTTGGCCGATGCCAGATCGGACTGGAATTGCGCGTGCCTTTCCTTCGCTTGCTGTTGCGCATCGGCTGCGGCTTGCCATTGCATGGCCAGACCATGCACAGCGTCGCGCATCTCGTTGGTCAGCGGCACACCCTTGTTTTGCA
>JBEGJL010000043.1:0-3412 GCA_041184605.1 Pseudomonadota bacterium | reverse complement strand
GCGGCGACCAGTCCGGCCATCCGCACATCGGTCAGCCGTTCGGGCAGCTCGAGTGCTTCCACCGGCAATCCCAAGGCCTGGACAGCAGCGTCAAAGCCCGCTTCGACGGCAGGTTCAACCGCCACGCCGCCATGTCCTTTGATGGCAAAGGCCCGCGCCAATGGACCCTGTTCTCCAGGATTGGTGGCCAGCACGGTCCACGCCCGCTCCAGCACGTCCAGGTCGCGCGCCAGCGGCCCGATGCAATCCAGGCTTGGCTCCAGATAGGCGAGACCATCCTCGCTGATCCCACCGTGGCTGGGCTTAAGGCCGTAAACGCCGCAATAGGCCGCCGGGATGCGGACCGAACCCAGGGTATCGGTGCCCAGCGCGATGTCACAAAGCCCTGCAGCGACGGCGGCCCCGCTGCCGCCGGAAGAGCCCCCGGGGGTATAATCATGCCGATGCGGATTGTGCGTCCGACCGTAAAAGGCTTTGTCGGTGTGTGCGCCCAGCGCCGCCTCGTGCATGTTGACCGTGCCAAGGATCGCGGCACCCGCCTGGCGCAGCCGCGCGACACATTCAGCATCGCGGCTGGCAATCCGATCGCGATAGAGGCCCATTCCCCCGGTCCAGGGCAGCCCCTTGACCATGATATTCGATTTCACGCCAACCGTGAGCCCGGCAAGCGGCCCCTCACCGCCGTGAGCCGCGGGATCAAGGTCAACGAAGGCCCCCCAGCGATCCTGCATCACACACCGCGTTCGTCGATAAGCCGGATCGGCTTCTGGCGAGTGTCGATCTGGGTTGCAGTTGCGGTCTCACCGGGGGCGCAAAGCTGCACGGCCACTTCGACACCCAGCCCGCGCCGCAGCACTTCGGCCAGTTCGCCCACATTGCTGCCGCCGCGGCTTTCGATCGTCACCACCATGTCATCACGCTGGGTCGCGGCATCGCGCCGCAGGTGACAGATGTATTCGCCGGTCAGGTCCGGCCGGTTCTCGATCAGCGCGGCGATCGCGTGGGGGAACAGGTTGATCCCGCGCAGCTTGACCATGTTGTCGCTGCGCCCCTTGAACCCGGCAATCCGCTTGAAGCCCAGTTCACCCCGGCCATCCAGTTCGTGGCTGATGTCATGGGTGTTGAAGCGGATGCAGGGGGCGATGTCATCCTTGAACAGGCAGGTGACGACCATGTCTCCGGTCTCGCCCTTCGCCACAGGGGTACCATTCTCGACATCCAGCAGTTCAAGGTACTGCGCATCTTCCCACACGTAGAGCCCGTCACGATCCGGCCCCTCGCCCGCGATCGAGCCGGTATCACCCACCCCGTACCAGTCATAGGCCTTCGCCCCGTGCCAGGCCGCTTCGGTGGCGGCGCGATCCTCAGTGCCCAGGTGGCCAATGATCATCCGCAGCTTTATCCGGTCAAAAAGCTTTTCCGCTTCAGCAACTTCTGCCAGCTTCCTGATGTAGTCTACGAAGCCGACCATCACCGTAACGCCAAAGTCCGCCAGCAGGTTCACCTGCCCGACCGAACGGGTTTCAATCCCGGTTCCGGCCGAAAGGAACAGGGAATTGGTGAAGTGGATCACGGATTCACGGATATAGTGCCCGCCGTTGATCATCCCGTGGCCGTAAACCGAATGGACCACGTCTTCGGGCTTCAATCCCATCCAGCGATACATCCGGCCAACCAGCAGGTTGGTCACCTCGCGCCCCTTGGGCCCGAACATCAGCGGTTGCGGACGGCCCGTGGTCCCGCTGGTGGTATGGAACACCACGGGATTGTCGCCGCGCCCGTCAAAATCGCCATAAGGCGGGTGCGCGTTGACCGACGCCATCAGGTCGGTCTTGTCGTAGACCGGCAGCTTGGTGATGTCGGCCAGCCCCTTGATGTCGCCCGGCTCAATCCCCTGCGCGCCCCACAGCCGCTGGTAGAACGGGATCTGCCAGCCGCGCTGCATCAGCTTGCGGAACTGGGCATCCTGGATCGCGAAAATCTCATCCCGGCTGATATTGCGATAGCGCGCGGTAAAGGCATCGCCGATTGGGTAATCGGCCAGCATCTGCTTGATGTCGAAGGCTTCGAAATAGGTCGGGAAGCTCATGTCGGGTCCGTGAAATAGGTCAGGGGATCGGTGAACAGGCGCGGATCGTGTCCGGCCGGAGCAAGTTCGCGGGCAAGGTCCAGCTTGGCCTTGGCCTGGGCTGCCGATAGCGGCGCATCCGGGCTGCCCAGCGTATGGGGCACGGCAATGGTCTGTACCCCGCCATTGGTCAGGGTAATCCGCAAGTCCTGCGGGAACAGTGCGTTGGGATCATCGTTGCCATCGGCTACCAGCACCACCTTGGCCGCCAGCGCTGCCAGTGCCGGATCGGCAAAGTTTTCGGGCGTGAAGCGGCGCGGGTCAATCCGGCCGTCGGTCAACATCAGCGCGGCGAGGAACGGCAGGCAGAGCCGCGCATAGGCCGCCGTCATATCCGGGCGATAGGGGCGCCCGACCAGTCGATGGATCAGCGGCGGACAGGCCAGTTCGATCCAATCGACACCCTGTCCTGCGAAATTCTGCAAGGCGCCCAATGCGGCATGGCTGGCACGGCCGGAGGGGAACGGCTTGGTACTGATTTCGGCAATTCGCCAAATCCGACCAAGGTCTCGGGTATAACGCGACAGATCGCCCTGATCGATCAGCTGAAAATAGCCAAACGGCCCTTCCAAGGGATCAAGCGGCGCAGTGAAACCCGCCTTGGCAAGATCGCTCGCCGTAATCGCGGCGCGGGCGGCATTGGCGACCTGGAAGGGCAGCGTGATCGAGCCTTCGACATGGGCCTGCATGGTTCCCGCCGCGCTCGAATAGGCCAGGCCCATCGCGTGATCCAGCGGGGCACCGTCAATCCGCGCCACGGCCAGCGCCGCGCCAATCACCCCGGCAGTGGCAGGACGGAAGAAGCGAAGCGCTGAATCCGCCGCAATGCCAAGGCCTGACGCAACATCGACACCGACAGCGAGCGCAACCAGCGCCTGTTCGGGATCGCACCCGCCCTTGCGATCAATCGCCGCACCCAGCGCGGCGGTGACCACGCTCATCGCGTGAACCACGGCGGGTTCGTGGACGGCATCCCATTCAAGGCAATGGATCCGATAGCCGTTGACGAAGGCTGCGCCAGGGGCAGGCAACCGCCCGCTTGTGCCAAGCAGCCGTGCATCGCCGCCTTGGCCCATGGTCTGCGCCGCTGTCAAAATCGCCTCAGCCCCCGGTGCCGTTGCACCAGCCGCACCGACAGCCAGCGTATCGCCCAGCAATCGCACTGCATCGGCTCGAACGCTATCCGGCAGGCGATGCGCCGCGCCGGCAAAGGCAAGCAGGTCAGCGGTCGCGTTCATCCCAGCCAATCCTCCAACAGGTCGGCAATCGCCGCCGCATCATCAC
>JBEGJL010000042.1:0-2541 GCA_041184605.1 Pseudomonadota bacterium | reverse complement strand
GACCACGGCGGCCTCGACCACGCGTTCGTCCTTGGCCAGCTCGCCTTCCAGATCGATCGGGAAGATGTTGAATCCGCCCGAGATGATCACGTCCTTGGTCCGCCCGACCAGTTCGACAAAGCCGTCGGCATCAACCCGGCCAACATCGCCCATCCGCTGCCAGACAGAGCCATCCACCGGATCGATCCAATAGCCTTCGCGGGTCTTTTCGGGCTGGTTCTTGTAACCCAGCATCATGGTGGGTGACTTGCCAACCAGTTCGCCCGGCGTGCCCGGCGGCACCTCGTTTCCGTCTTCGTCGAGCACCTTCAGGAAGTGGCCCGGCGCCGGCTTGCCGACGGTGTGGAGCTTGTCGGGGTGTTCGTGGACCGGGAAGATGCAGGCCACGCCGCCCTCGGTCATGCCATAGATCTCGATCAGGCCGCCGGGCATCCGCCGCAGCACCTCGCCCTTGAGGTCCGCCGGGAATGGCGCGCTGGTGCAGTATTTCATCTTCATCGACGAGAGGTCGTACGCGTCGAAGCGTTCGAATTGCATCAGGCGGCGGTATTGCACCGGGACCAGCATGGTGTGGGTGATCCGCTCAGCCTGCGCGCGCTCGAGCCACTTTTCGGTATCGAACTTGCCCATCAGCGAGACATAGCCGCCCGAGTACATCGTCGGCAGGAACACGGCCATGGTGGTGTTCGAATAGAGCGGGGTAGAGGTGAGCGTGCGGCTGTCCTTGCCGTAATTGAGCGAGGCGCGGAACGTCATCTGCCGCCAGCGCATGCCGTGGCTGTGGACGATGCCCTTGGGAATGCCCGTGGTGCCCGATGAGTAGATGATGTTGAGCGGATCGGCATCCTCCGGCTCAAACGGCGCGGCCCTGGTCCCGGCGGGGGCCATGAAGGTGTCCAGCTCTTCATCGAGGACGATCTGCCGCTCGACCGGTAGCGTGAAATCGCCAAGTTCAGTCAGCTTGGCGCGGTCAATGAACAGGTGCAGCGCGCCTGAATCCTTGGCCATCCCCGCCAACTGTTCCGGGCTGGCGCTGGTGGTCAGCGGCGCGGCGCAACCCCCGGCGCGGATCGCGGCGAGGTAAATCAGCGCATAGTTGACCGTGGTGGTTCCCAGGATCGAAACCGCCTGCCCGCGCTGCAAGCCATCGGCCTGCAACCGCGCGGCGATCCGCTCGACCCGGTCCGCTACCTCGCGCCAGGACAGCGTGACCGTGCCATCAAACAAGGCCGGAGCATCGCCGCGATATTCGCCCCAGGCGGAAATCAGGCCGGGGAAGGACCCGAAAGGCTGTTCAAGCAGCAGGGCGGGATCGGCGGTCATCCTGTGGGTTTCCTCTCTGGCATGCCTTGTTTGCGCCATCACAAGCAAGCGGCGCGGCTCCGCGCAAGAGCAGAGTGATGATCCGGCAGGTTACCCGCGGGTAAATGATTCAGTTGCAAATAACGCAACAAGTAGTTCCGCCTTTGCACTGGTAATGTCTACCATAATAGTTATGTTGCAACTGCGAACTGAATAAGCAGCCGCACAAGTTCAAGAGGAGCACACAATGCGTAGCATCGTCGCCGTTGTGCTGCCGATCATCGCCGCGCTCGGTACGAGCGGGCTGATGTTCTCCGCCACGCTCGCCTGATTTAAGGCGTAAGCGGACAGCACTTCCCAAGCAAAAGGCCGCCGCGCCCATCCGGCGCGGCGGCCTTTCGTTTGTCAGGACGGCTTACTTGTTGGCGTAGGCCGCAACCAGTTCACCCAGGAAATCCCGCCCCGTGTAAAGCGCGGCAACTTCCAGCCGTTCGTTAAGGCCGTGGACGCCGTTACCGTCGCTATCGCCCCACATGCCCGGCACGCCATAGGTCGGGATGCCCACCGCACCCAGGAAGGTTGCGTCGGTATAGCCATTGGCCATGACCGGCACGAGCGGCACGCCCGGGAAGTACTTCGCCACCAGCTTGCGCGCCGGTTCGACCACCTTGGGATCGAGCGGCGGGTTCGGCGGGCTGGGGCGGAGCGGCGCCAGCGCGGTAACGCTCACCCCCGGATCACCGATGATCGCCGAGAGCTCCTGCCGGATTGCCTCAACCGAATTGCCGGGGAAGATGCGGCAGTTGATATTGGCCTGGGCCCGCTGGGGCAGGGCGTTGCGGGCGTGGCCCGCGTCCAGCATCGTTGCCACGCAGGTTGTGCGCAGGTTCGAATGGAGGAACGGCTCGCTGTTCACCACAGCTTCGGCCGCCTTGTCAGCCGGGCTATTGGCCAGTGCGACCATCGCCTTGCCCACGGCATCGCCGCGCCCCGCCCCGGCAACCTTGAAATAGGTCCGGGTGGTGTCGGTGAACTCGACCGGGAAGCTGTAGCCCTCGATCTTCTTGAGCGCCGTTGCCAGCTGGTAGATGGCATTGTCGGGCCGCGGGACCGAACTGTGGCCACCCGGATTGCGGGTTTCCAGCTGGTAATTGGCAAAGGTCTTCTCGCCGACCTGGATGGTTTGCTCAACCACCTTACCGCCGGCCGCAACCGCCTTGCCATTGGTACCCCCGCCAC
>JBEGJL010000041.1:0-6797 GCA_041184605.1 Pseudomonadota bacterium | reverse complement strand
CGGAACATTGCTGGCGGTGCGCAATTCGATGTCCTTGTCCTTCAGCTTGGCAAGGATCAGCCGGACGGCGGCCAACCGGGTCTTGTCGCCAGCCTTCATGGACTCGATCTGGGCGGCCTTGATGGTATCTCTCAGCATTATCTCTCTCGGGATTGGGGAAAGAACCCGCCTAGCCGGATTTTTCGCCTTTTCATAGGTTGACGCTGGGGGCCATCCCCTCTAGCGGCGGTGCCTTAGCGACATCGCTGGAACCCCTTTATTCGGAGCGCCTCTTCATGGCCGACGCCGCCTCTTCGCACGCACCCCAACCGCAGGGTGCGACGGGAGTCCTTGTGCTTGCCGATGGCACCGTCCTCTGGGGCCACGGCTTCGGCGCAACCGGGGCTGCGGTGGGTGAAGTTTGCTTCAACACCGCCATGACCGGCTATCAGGAAGTGATGACCGATCCCAGCTATGCCGGGCAGGTCGTGACCTTCACTTTCCCGCACATCGGCAATGTCGGCGTGAATGAGGAAGACCTTGAGGCCAAGGTTGATGGCGCAGTGGGCTGCGTGGTGCGCGAGGATGTTACCGCACCCAGCAACTTCCGCGCCGAAGGCACCTTTGGCGATTGGCTGGCGGGCAAGGGCAAGATCGGCCTCGCCGGGATCGATACCCGTGCGCTTACCCGCCGCATCCGCCTGTCCGGCGCGCCCAACGCGGTGATCGCACACGAACCTTCGGGCAAGTTCGATATTCCCGCCCTGATCAAGCGCGCTCGCGACTGGCCCGGCCTGGAAGGCATGGACCTTGCCCGCGTCGTCAGCCGCGAAGAGATCGAGAACTGGGAAGGCAGCGTCTGGACCCTGGGCAAGGGCTATGGACGCTCTCCGCATGACCAGCGCCCGCATGTTGTCGCGATCGATTATGGCGCGAAGGACAACATCTTCCGCAATCTGGTGAAGGCCGGGGCCAAGGTCACCGTCGTCCCCGCGCAGACGCCGCTCAACGGCGTGCTGGCGCTTGAGCCGGACGGTGTGTTCCTCTCCAACGGCCCGGGCGATCCGGCCGCGACCGGCGCTTATGCCGTGCCGGTGATCCAGGGCCTGCTCGAACGCGATATTCCGCTGTTCGGCATCTGCCTCGGTCACCAGATGCTGGCGCTCGCCGCCGGGGCCAAGACCACCAAGATGCACCAGGGCCACCGCGGCGCCAACCATCCGGTCAAGCGGCTGGAAGATGGCGTGGTAGAAATCACCTCGATGAACCACGGGTTCGCAGTCGATAACACCACGCTGCCTGACAATGTCGAGGAAACCCACGTCTCCCTGTTTGACGGCAGCAACTGCGGCATCGCGGTCAAGGGCAAGAAGGCTTTCGGGGTGCAGTATCACCCAGAGGCATCGCCCGGTCCGATGGACAGCTTCTATCTCTTCCAGAAATTCATCGAAGGCCTCGCCTGATGCCGAAGCGCACTGACATCTCCTCGATCCTCGTCATTGGTGCCGGGCCGATCATTATCGGCCAGGCCTGCGAGTTCGACTATTCCGGCACCCAGGCGATCAAGGCGCTTAAGGAAGAGGGGTACCGGGTGATCCTGGTCAACTCGAACCCGGCGACGATCATGACTGATCCGGAATTCGCCGACGCGACTTATATCGAGCCGATCACGCCAGCAGTCGTCGCCCGGATCATCGAGAAGGAGCGGCCCGATGCCGTCCTGCCGACCATGGGCGGGCAGACCGCGCTCAACACCGCGCTAGCGCTGTTCAATGATGGCACGCTGGAAAAGTTCGGGGTCAAGATGATCGGCGCCGATGCCGATGCGATCGACAAGGCCGAAGACCGCCAGCGTTTCCGCGAGGCGATGGACAAGATCGGGCTGGAATCCGCCCGTTCGGGCGTGGCGCACACGATCGAGGAAGCCTTTGCCGTGCTCGAACGCACCGGCCTGCCTTCGATCATCCGCCCCAGCTTTACGCTGGGCGGCACCGGCGGCGGTGTGGCCTATAACAAGGCCGAGTTTGAGGCGATTGTCCGCTCCGGCCTGGATGCCAGCCCTACCACCGAAGTCCTGATCGAGGAATCGCTGCTCGGCTGGAAAGAATATGAAATGGAAGTCGTCCGTGACCGGAACGACAACTGCATCATCATCTGCTCGATAGAAAACGTCGATCCGATGGGCGTCCACACCGGCGATTCCATCACGGTCGCGCCGGCGCTGACGCTGACCGACAAGGAATACCAGATCATGCGCAACGCCAGCCTGGCGGTGCTGCGTGAAATTGGCGTGGAAACAGGCGGTTCGAACGTACAGTTCGCAGTCAACCCGAAGGACGGGCGCCTAATCGTGATCGAGATGAACCCGCGCGTTTCGCGGTCCTCGGCCCTGGCGTCAAAGGCCACCGGTTTCCCGATTGCCCGCGTCGCCGCCAAGCTGGCAGTCGGATATACGCTCGACGAGCTGACCAACGAGATCACCGGCGCCACCCCGGCCAGCTTTGAGCCTTCGATCGACTACGTCGTTACCAAGATCCCGCGCTTCGCCTTTGAAAAGTTCAAGGGTGCCGAGCCGCTGCTCTCCACCGCGATGAAATCGGTGGGTGAAGTCATGGCAATTGGCCGCAACTTCAAGGAATCGATGCAGAAGGCGTTGCGCGGGCTGGAAACCGGCCTCGATGGCTTCAACCGCGTGCTCCATCTGGAAGGCGCCGGCCGTGATGCGATCATTGCCGCGCTGTCCAAGCAGACGCCGGACCGGCTGCTGATCGTAGGACAGGCTTTCCGTGAGGGCTTCACGGTTGAGGAAGTTCAGGCGATCACCCACTACGATCCCTGGTTCCTGCGCCACATCCACGAAATCATCGCCGAAGAAGCGGCGATCATGGAAAATGGTCTGCCGACCGACGCGGCTGGCCTGCGCCGGCTCAAGGCCATGGGCTTTTCCGACAAGCGCCTGGCAATCCTGGCCGTGCGCGGCATCCACGTCGCGGGCGGGCTGGGCGAAACCTCGGCTCGCCGCTCAGGCCTGCTGCACGATGCCCTGCGCGCCATGGCTGGTGCCACGAGCGAAGAGGAAGTGCGCGAGCTCCGCCAGCGGCTGGGCGTCCACCCGGTATTCAAGCGGATCGACAGCTGCGCGGCTGAGTTCGAGGCGGTCACGCCCTACATGTACTCGACCTACGAGGCCCCCAGCTTCGGCGCGCCGGAGTGCGAATCCGCGCCGTCGAACGCCAAGAAGGTCGTCATCCTGGGCGGCGGTCCGAACCGGATCGGGCAGGGGATCGAGTTTGACTATTGCTGCGTCCACGCCTGCTTCGCGCTGGAAGAGGCTGGCTATGAAACGATCATGGTCAACTGCAACCCGGAAACGGTCAGCACCGACTATGACACCTCTGATCGGCTCTATTTCGAGCCGCTGACAGGTGAGGACGTGCTGGAAATCCTGCGCGTGGAGATGAGCAAGGGCGATCTTAAGGGCGTGATCGTGCAGTATGGCGGGCAAACCCCGCTCAAGCTGGCGCAAACGCTGGAAGACAACGGCGTACCGATCCTTGGCACGTCACCCGATGCAATTGATCTGGCCGAAGACCGCGAACGGTTTGCCGCGCTGGTCAACAAGCTGGGCCTGAAGCAGCCTGCGAATGGCATTGCCCGCAGCCGTGACGAGGCGGTCGCCGTGGCCAACCGCATTGGCTATCCGGTGCTGATGCGCCCCAGCTACGTTCTGGGTGGCCGGGCCATGGAAATCGTCGATTCCGAAGCGCAGCTTGATGATTACATCAACACCGCAGTGCAGGTTTCGGGTGATAGCCCGGTGCTGATCGATCAATACCTGCGCGATGCGATTGAATGTGATGTCGATGCCCTCTGCGATGGCGATCAGGTCGTGGTCGCGGGCGTGATGCAACACATCGAAGAGGCCGGGATCCACTCAGGCGACAGCGCCTGCACCCTGCCACCCTATAGCCTGCCGGCCGAAATCGTTGCCGAGATGGAGCGTCAGGCTGAGGCTTTGGCCATGGCGCTGGGCGTGCGCGGGCTGATGAACGTGCAGTTCGCGGTCAAGGACGGCACGGTTTACCTGATCGAGGTCAATCCGCGCGCCAGCCGCACCGTGCCCTTCGTCGCCAAGGCGATCGGCCAGCCGGTTGCCAAGATTGCCGCGCGGGTCATGGCCGGGGAGAAGCTCAAGGACTTCCCGCCGTTCAAGCGCGATCTCGATTACATGGCGGTCAAGGAAGCGGTCTTCCCGTTTGCCCGCTTCCCCGGGGTCGATCCTGTGTTGAGTCCTGAAATGAAGTCCACTGGCGAAGTCATGGGAATTGATCACAATTTTGCCACTGCTTTCGCCAAGGCACAGCTCGGTGCGGGCATGGTCCTGCCGCAGGGCGGGGTGGTGTTCGTTTCGGTCAAGGATACCGACAAGCCGGTGATCTTGCCGGCGGTGCAGCAGCTCGTCAGCCTTGGTTTCACGATTATCGCGACGGGCGGGACCCAGCGCTACCTTGCCGAAGCCGGACTGCCGGTCGAGGCGGTGAACAAGGTGGCCGAAGGCCGTCCGCACATCGTTGACCGGATCATCGATGGGGAAGTGGCGCTGATCTTCAATACCACCGAAGGCTGGCAGAGCCTGAAGGACTCCCAGTCGATCCGCGCTTCGGCGCTGACCGGCAAGGTACCCTACTTCACCACGGCTGCGGCTTCGGTGGCGGCAGCAGAGGCAATTGCAGCTTTGCGGGGTGCGAAACTTGAAGTTCGCAGCCTGCAAGACTATTATGCTTGAGTAGATCGCGTTCTCCCCACATCGCGACGGCCCAGCCTGCAATCCCCACGGGATGCGGGGCAGGGTTTTAGTCGCTGCGCGGGGCGGTCAGGAGAAAGAGGCGAGAATGGCAAGTGTCGAAAAGCTGCCGATGCTGGCGGAAGGCTATGAAAAGCTGGTCGCTGAGCTGAAAGCACTCCGCGAGGAGCGCCCCAAGATCGTTGATGCGATCGAGGAAGCGCGCGCTCATGGCGACCTGTCAGAAAACGCCGAATATCATGCTGCCAAGGAACGTCAGGGCCAGGTCGAGGCTTCGATTGCCGATCTGGAAGACAAGGTCAGCCGTGCCCAGATCATCGATCCGTCGACTCTTTCGGGTGACCGGATCATCTTCGGCGCGACTGTCACCTTGCTCGACGATGATGACAAGCCGGTGAAGTACCAGATTGTCGGCCCCTATGAGGCAGACGCCAAGGTTGGCCGCATCAGCTACAATTCGCCGCTTGGCCGCGCGCTGATCGGCCGCCGGGTTGAAGACGAGATTGAAGTGACCGTGCCCGCGGGTGATCGGTCGTACCTGGTGCAGAAGATCGACTTCATCTGAGCGCTTCCCCCGCGAAGGGGAAGCGGCTTCGATCAGTCTTCGCGCTTCAGCTGTTCCGGCTCAAGCAGGCGGTGCAGGTGCACCACGACATAGCGCATTTCAGCATCGTCGACCGTGCGCTGAGCCTTGTCGCGCCAGGCTTCTTCGGCTTCGGCATAGGTGCCGTAAACGCCGACCAGATCAAGGCTGGCAAGGTCATTGAATTCAAGCGTTTGCGGATCGCTGACGCGACCGCCCATCACAAGATGAAGTTTCTGGCTGCTCATCGCATATATCCCGGGGGAGGGTGGATGGCGCGCCTTTAGCGCCCCTTGCGTTTCGCGCAAGGGGGGCGAAGTTTATTTCCGGACGCGGGCGGCAAGTTTGATTGCCTCGCGCGCAATCGTGGCCCCGGTGCTGCGGGCGGTCGTGCGGACCTGCGCCGTGCCTTCCTTGGCCAGAGCAAGCCCTTCGCGGCCGGCCTCGCTGGCGCGTTCGCTGGCCTGCTTGCTCAGCGCAAAGCCCAGTTCGCCGACAGCCATCGCCAGACCCAGTGCTTGCTTGCCAAAGCTGCTGCGGCCGGACTTCTTCGGGATCAACGCACCGGCCAGCAGGCCAAAACCCATTCCTGCGGCCACGGCCAGCCACGGGTATTCGCCGAGCAATGAGCGATAGTCCTCGGGCGGATAGGCATCCTTGGCCGGCAAAGCGGGGCGTTTGTTGCCGAAGCGATCAAGCCTTTCCTGCGAGGCGGCGATCTTGGCTGCGATCCGTTCCTGGCGGGGTTCGATGCTGCTCATTGTGCCGGTTCCTCTAGGTATTCGTCAAAATCGTCATTGGCGGGATCTGGCTGAACGGCAGCTTGCCGCCCCATTCGCGTGGTGAGGAGGGCGATCAAAGGTCCCCGAAATGCCCAGGCCAACAAGGCCGCGAACGTTGCCGCAACCAGCCCCTTGTTGTCTTTCGCTACGGCCAGCGCTTCGTCCGCAATGGCGAGCGCGTCATTCTTGGCCTTGCCAGCAATCCGCTCCTTTATCCCGCGCGCTGCCAGATCTTCCTTCACCTGGGTCAGCCGCCCTTCGAACAGGTTCCAGGCCGCCTTGCGGTTGGCACGATCGGTTTCGAACCCGCTCACGCCGTGTCGTCCTCTGAGAGTCGGCGCGACATGGCCTGCCAGCGCCGCACGGCAACCCAGCCGCTCAGCGCAGCCGCGGCCATCAGGGCCAGGATAACCAGCACGGTCGCGCCAACAGCCCCGATCAACGGCGCTAGGATCAGCAGCAGCCCCATGACCAGCGCCATCAGCGCAAAGAACACCAGGCTGAGCGCCAGTGCGATCCAGCCGGCCATGCTCTTGGCCGTTCGCCCGGCCAGCGCCGCGCGCGACTTCTGATAGGCCAGTTCTGCCTCCAGCAGGGTGCGGCCGTCATTGACCAACTCGCGCACGTCATCAACCAGTGAACGCTCGGC
>JBEGJL010000040.1:0-8727 GCA_041184605.1 Pseudomonadota bacterium | reverse complement strand
CCTCCAATCGGGCCTGACCGCCTGCTCTTGTTTGGAAGCTTGCTTGACCAAATGGCGCTTGCTTTTGAGCGCACCAGATTGGAACTCGAAACGCGCGAGACAGCGGCGTTTCGAGCTCGTGACAAGCTTCGTTCTGCGCTTCTCACAACGATCGGAGACGACGTCAAACCGCGGCTGAATCAAATACAAGCCGTACTGAAAAGCATGCGCAGGGATGGTGCTGCGGATCGCAGCCTAATCACGAAGCTTGACGGCGAAATCAGCCAGGTAGAGCGGTACATAGACCATTTGGTCGATCTAAATCCCGGTGCCGAGTATGATCCGCTGGCTTTCGGCGATGTGGTAATCGACCTCCACCGTCGTACCGTTCACAGAGCTGGCGCGAAGATCCGCCTCACCCCAAAGGAGTTCGCCGTTTTCGCCGAACTATCAAAGCATGCCGGAAGGGTGCTTACCCATACCCAGTTGCTGCGCGCCGTCTGGGGGCCCGCTCAGCAGGATCATGTCGATTATCTGCGCGTTGCCGTCCGCTCCCTTCGCCAGAAGCTAGAGAGCGATCCGGCCAGGCCCAGCCTGATCGTCAACGAGCCCGGGATCGGCTACCGGCTTTCGGCGTGATTGATCGCGGCCAGCACCACGATCAGGCCAAACCGTGAAGTCGCCGGCCTACTCTTCCCCCATCCGCAACGCCGCGATAAACGCCTCCTGCGGGATCGACACGTTGCCGTATTCCCGCATCCGCGCCTTACCCTTCTTCTGCTTTTCCAGCAGCTTCTTCTTGCGGGTGATATCGCCGCCATAGCATTTGGCGGTAACGTCCTTGCGCATGGCGCTGATGGTTTCGCGGGCGACGACCTTGCCCCCGATCGCGGCCTGGATCGGGATCTTGAACAGGTGGCGGGGGATCAGGTCTTTCAGGCGTTCGCACATGTGGCGGCCGCGGGTTTCGGCGACCGAGCGGTGGACGATCATCGATAGCGCGTCGACCGGCTCGTTGTTGACCAGGATGCCCATCTTGACCAGGTCGCCCTCGCGCAGGCCGATCTGTTCATAGTCAAAGCTGGCATAGCCGCGGCTGATCGATTTCAGGCGGTCATAGAAATCGAACACCACTTCGTTGAGCGGCAGTTCGTAAGACACCTGGGCGCGGCCACCGACATAGGTGAGGCCGGTCTGGATGCCGCGGCGATCCTGGCAGAGCTTGAGGATCGAGCCGAGGTATTCGTCCGGCGTATAGATCGTCGCCTTGATCCACGGTTCGTCGATCTGCTCGATCCGGCTGGGATCGGGATAGTCGGCCGGGTTGTGGAGATAGATCTCGCGCGCGTCGTCGGTCCGGCTGGCGCGCAGCTGGATGCGGTAGACCACGCTGGGGGCCGTGGTGATCAGGTCCAGGTCATATTCGCGGGTCAGGCGTTCCTGGATGATTTCCAGGTGGAGCAGGCCCAGGAAGCCGCAGCGGAAGCCAAAGCCCAGCGCTGCGCTGCTTTCCATTTCAAAGCTGAAGCTGGCGTCATTGAGGCGCAGCTTGCCGATGGACTCGCGCAGCTTTTCAAAGTCGGCCGCGTCAACCGGGAACAGGCCGCAGAACACCACCGGCTGGACTTCCTTGAAGCCGGGCAGAGGATCGGTCGCCCCGCCCTTGGTGGAGGTGATCGTGTCACCCACGCGGGCCTGGGCCACTTCCTTGATCTGCGCGGTGATGAAACCGATTTCGCCGGGGCCCAGCTCGCTCAGCTGCTCGATCTTGGGGGTGAAGCAGCCGACCCGGTCAATCAGGTGTTCGGTGCCGCCGGCCATGAACTTAACCTGCTGGCCCTTGCGGATCGTGCCATCGACCACGCGGACCAGGATCACCACGCCCAGGTAGGGATCGTACCAGCTGTCAACCAGCATGGCCTTC
This sequence comes from Pseudomonadota bacterium, assembly GCA_041184605.1. Taxonomy (GTDB): domain Bacteria; phylum Pseudomonadota; class Alphaproteobacteria; order Sphingomonadales; family Sphingomonadaceae; genus Novosphingobium. Next base: position 6,824 of record JBEGJL010000040.1, on the reverse strand, counting down.
AGCGGGGCGTTGGGATCGCCCTTGGGCGGGGGGATGCGCTTGACCACGGCTTCGAGCACGTCCTCGATCCCGATGCCGGACTTGGCGCTGGTCATCACCGCGTCAGAGGCGTCGAGGCCGATCACTTCCTCGATCTCGGCCTTGACCTTCTCCGGCTCGGCGGCGGGCAGGTCGATCTTGTTGATCACGGGGACGATCTCGTGATCGTGCTCGATCGACTGGTAGACGTTGGCCAGGGTCTGCGCCTCAACCCCCTGCGCGGCATCGACCACCAGCAGCGCGCCCTCGCAGGCGGCCAGGCTGCGAGACACTTCATAGGCAAAGTCGACGTGGCCGGGCGTGTCCATGAGGTTCAGCTCATAGTCCTTGCCGTCCTTGGCCTTGTACTTCAGGCGGACCGTCTGCGCCTTGATCGTGATCCCGCGCTCACGCTCGATATCCATGTTGTCCAGCACCTGTGCGCTCATCTCACGCTCGGTCAGGCCGCCGGTGAACTGGATCAACCGGTCCGCCAGGGTGCTCTTCCCGTGGTCAATGTGCGCGATAATGCTAAAATTACGGATAGAACTAAGATCGGTCATCTGAATCTTCTGAAAAATCGCCGGGCCACCCCGCTCGCCGCCGCCGTTAGCAGCATGTCGAGGCACTGTCACCGGCCCGGCACACAAGGACCGCGGCGAACGCCCCGCAGCGTGACGATCAAGTTGACAAAGTTGACACAGCGTCCGCTTTTCCCAACAGGCTGAACTGGCGGAAACACGGCGTTTCTGGCATATTTTCCTGGAAAGTCGACGCCGGAAAAATAAAAAAAAGCCCGACCATCCAGGTGGTTCAGCACTGCGAGCAGGTCTGCGTTGATCGACAATTGGAAAGAGCAGTGCGGACTGTAACAGTTTGCCGGAAAGTAGGAAAATTTGCAGCTGGTGTGATATCGTTCACCAGGCCCGCTTGAGGACTATCACGACGTTCCCGCGACAGCCTGGCGCGGATGCAGCCCTTGCCACGTTAGGCCAGGCCGGATCAGGCCATCACCAAGTTACGGTTCTTGATTTCAGCTGTGGCAAAGCGGGGCAGGCTTAAAGCCGCGCCGGGCTGTTGCATCAGTTGCATCGGATATTGGCCTTTGGGCAAAGCTTGCAGCGGCATCCCGGCCTGGGCCAGGACATAGGGCGAGACGCGGTGCCGGGTGCAAAGCCCACCAGCCCCATCATCGACAAGCTGCTGCTCAAATTCCAGCCCCTGCATCGACCCGGCGCTGCGCCGCACATGGGCCACGGCCAGCTGGCCTTCGCCGAAATCAACCACGAAGGGCGTGCCGACGGGAACATCGACCAGGCCTTCGACCAAGCAACCGCTGCGCGACAGATTACGCATCATCGCTTCGTAGCGGTGGTCTTCATGGATCAGGCCGACCCGCCGCAGCACGGTGCGACGATCGGGACGATAGCGGCTGGGGCCATCGGGCTCGATCACCCAATCGCCGTTTAACAGATGCTCGGTAACTTCATCATGCGAGACGGCCGCAGCGTAAATGAAGCCCTGGATCTGGTTGACGCCAAGCTTGCGCATGGCATGCAATTCATCGTGAGCCTCGATCCCTTCGGCCGTGGTGTCCATCTTCAGCGCCTTGGCCAGGCTGACGATCGAGGCGATGATCGCGGCGTTGCGGCTGTCGGGCTGGGTTATTTCGGCAATGAAGCTCTTGTCGATCTTGATCTTGTCAAACGGTGCATGCTGCAAATAGCTCAGCGACGAATAGCCGGTGCCGAAATCATCAAGGGCAAGACGCACGCCCAGCATCTTGAGTGCTGCAAACATGTCCTCGGTCATCGATTTTTCGCCCAGGAACACCGACTCGGTCAATTCCAGCTCCAACCGTTCGGGAGGAAGGCCGGAATGCGCCAGAGCCTCCGCAACCAGGGCAGGAAAGCCTGCATTGGCAAATTGCGCAGCGGAAACGTTCACGGAAACCTTGATTCCACCCGGCCAATCGACCGCATCCGCACAAGCTTGCTTCAAGATCCAATCGCCCAGTTGACCAATTAGGCTGGCTTCCTCGGCAATCGGAATGAAGATTGTGGGTGAAATGTCACCCAATTCGGGATGCTCCCAACGCGCCAAAGCCTCCAGCGAGACGACCTTGTTGTCATGGGAATCGACGATCGGCTGATAGACCACCCGCATTTCACCGCTGGCCAGGGCATCGCGCAAGTCATCCTCGATCTGCTTGCGACGCTCCGCCTCGCTGTGAAGATCGCTGGAATAGAACCGGAACTGTCCCCGTCCGCCGCCTTTTGAAGCGTAGAGTGCCAGGTCGGCCGAGCGGACCAGTTCTTCGCTGGAAATCCCATCATAAGGCGCAATCGCGATCCCGACCGATGCGCCGATAACACAGCGGCTGCCATCAATCTGATACGGCTGCGACAACATGGTGATGACCGCCGTCGCCAGTTCGCCGAGCCGGCCCCGGTCATCGATATCGGGCAGGATAACCTGGAATTCATCGCCGCCAAGGCGTCCGATTTCGAAGCTCTTTTCGCCCAGAACCCGCTCAAGTCGCTGGGCCACCTGCTTTAGCAGTTCATCGCCTGCCGGGTGCCCGAGGGTATCGTTGACCTGCTTGAAACGATCGAGATCAAGCATGAAGATCGCGCAGGCCCGTTTGGCGGTCTTGTAAGCGGTAAGGATCGAATTCAGCCGTTTGCCGATACGGTGGCGATTGGCGAGCCCGGTCAGGGAATCGTATTGCGCCAGCCGCGATGCATCCTTGTGCGATTGGCGAGTGGCCGTAACGTCGATGGCGTTGCCGTAATAGCCCAGGAAGTGGCCAGCACCGTCGAACTGCGGACGCCCTGCAATTGACCACCACAGTTCAACACTTTCGCTGGCAGCCTTGACCGGCAGATCGGCAAAGGTCTTGCGGGCACTGAGGATCAGCGGCAGCGTGCGTTCAACCGCATCCTCCTCATCGCGTTCGAGAATGAAAAGTGATTGGACCGGCTGTCCGACAAGTTCGGCATTGGCCACGCCAAGAACCTGCGAGACGCAATCCGAGACATAGGTCAGCCGACCATCAGCGCCGGTAGACCAGAACCAACCGTGCCCAGACTTCTCATAGTCGAGGGCCAAGTCAAACAGCCGCTCGTCAGGTGTCTTGCTGTCCGCGGGTATGGAACCCTCTTCCCGCCGGTTGCCAAGCAGGTTCCGAATTACACCCAATGGAGAGGCAATGCCTCTGGTCATAAACCTCGCTCGCCACAATTGCGGTGCCGTTCTCTTGGCAGGCGATTTTTCTTAAACAGTCGGAGTTGCGATTTAGCTAACGATACGGATCTGGCTGTAAAAGCTATTTTCCGACCACCCGCCTAAGGCGCGGCGCCGCGATCGGCCCAGTTTCGGGCGGGGCGACCCCCGGCAGGTTCCGAACGGCACCCGGCTGTTCAAATTCCACCCCCATCCGCTCGTTCTTTGACCAGCGTGATGTTACCATGACGGCCACGCCTTCAGCCCAGTGCAGACGGAAGACCGTACCGGGGGGCACGTTCCAGAGCCCTTCGACCAGCGCCCCGGTGTGGGAAACGTTGCGGACCGTGGCCTTGTACTGGTTGCCCCCGTGCTCCATTATCACCTTGCGCAGCATGGTATGGCGCGCGGCGCGGGCCGACCGGGGGCCCTTGGCGATCGCATTGAGGCCGGTGGCAAGACGGGTTGTGGCCTGATCAAAGGACAGCGGCATATCGTAAATGAAGCCCTGGACGTGACTGCAACCAAGGTGGCGGACCAGATCCAGTTCGTCGAGTGTTTCCACTCCCTCGGCCGTCGTTTCCATGCCCAGCGCCTCGGCAAGGTTGACGATCGAGCTGATGATCGCCCCGTTGCGGCTACCCGCCTGGGTTGCGCCGCGTACAAAGGACTGGTCGATCTTAATCTTGCTGAACGGAGCTCGCTTGAGATAGCCGAGCGAGGAATAGCCGGTCCCAAAATCATCGAGCGCAAGCCGTACCCCGATCCGCTTGAGCGCGGCGAACATCCGTTCCACCCCAGCATCCTCGTTCAAGAAGACGCTTTCGGTTATTTCCAGTTCCAGCCGGTCGGGCCTGATCTGGGCGGTGGCAAGGGCGTTTGTAATGACGGCCGGCAGGGCCGGATTGGCAAATTGCAGGGGCGAGACATTGACCGCCACCCGCACCTCGTCAGGCCAGTTGGCCAGATCGCGGCAGGCCGTGCGCAGCGCCCATTCGCCAATCTGGGCAATCAGGCCGATGTCTTCGGCAATCGGGATGAACTTGGCCGGCGAAATCGGGCCGTGCACCGGGTGGGTCCAGCGCAGCAGCGCTTCAAACCCGGTGATCCGCTCGCTGGTGGTCTGGACCACCGGTTGATAGGCCAGTTCCAGCCCGCCATTGCCAACCGCCTCGCGCAGGTCGGCTTCCAGCTGGCGCCGCTCTTCGGCATCGCTGTGCAGGTCGGCATCATAGAAGTGATGCCGTCCGCGTCCGCCATCCTTGGCCGCATAGAGCGCCAGGTCGGCATTGCGGATCAGCGCGTCCGAGGTAACGCCATCATCAGGCGAGAGCGCGATCCCGACCGAGGCACCGATTACCACCCGGTGCCCTTCAAGCTGGTACGGTACCGACAGGTTGTGGATCACCTGATCGGCCAGGGCCGACAGCTGCTCGCGCTTGAAGGCACCGGGCAGGATCACCTCAAACTCGTCGCCGCCCAGACGACCGACCCGTCCGCCTTGACCGACCGTCTGCTTCAGCCGTTCGGCCACCTGCGTCAGCAAGGCATCGCCCGCCGGGTGGCCCATGGTATCGTTGACCTGCTTGAACCGGTCGAGATCGAGCAGGAAAATTGCGCAGGCGCGCTGGTGCTCGCTTGGCGCAGCCAGCAACCGCTCAAGGGTCTGCGCCATTTGCAGGCGGTTGGCGAGACCGGTAAGCGAATCGAAGTGGGCCAGCCGCGAGGCATGCTGCTGCGAGCGGCGCTTTTCGGTCAGGTCATGGCCGGAACCGCGAAAGCCCAGATAATTGCCGAACTCGTCGTATAGCGGGCGGCCGCTGATCGACCACCAGCGCTCCTCGCCCGGCGCGTTGGCGCGCAAGGCCAGCTCGTTGAAGGCCGAGCGCGCCGAAAGGTGGAACGACAGGGTGCGCTCACCCTCCTCGCCATCGGGCTGGAACAAATCGCCAAACGGCCGGCCGACCAGTGCCTCGGACCCCCGCCCCAGCACCTTGCCAACGATCGGCGAGACATAGACCAGTGCGCCGCGCCGATCGGTTTCGAAGAACCAGCCCTGCCCGCTTTCCTCAAATTCGTTGAGCAATTGTTCGGCGCGAAGCTGGTTGTGGCGGCGTTCGCGCTCCGCCTCCGCTGCGATCCGATCGCTGCGGACCTGGCGAACCGCTGCGTAGACCCCAATCACCGCCCCGCCGGCCAGCGCCAGGATCGTCGCAAGGGTCCCGGCGATTAACGCGACCCCCAGCCAGATCGACACGGTGGCAGCGATGATGCTGGCGATCCGCCGGTTGAGGATTACCGAGGCGAGGGTCGAGACGATCACCGGTGCGGCAATCGTGTCACGCCAGTTCATGGTCGGGATACCCTCTGTCCAGGACCCGATCGCCATGCCAAACAACAGCAATGGTAGGCTGACATGCAAGCCATGCAACAGGTGCCGGCGCATCGGGTCATGCCCAAGCCGCTGGGCGCGCCGACTGGCCCACAGTGACGCCCCGGTGAGCGCCATCGCGATGACAAGCAGCACCAGCGTAGCCTGGCCCGGAATGGTGTTGGTTGAAACGGCAGTCACCAGCCCGACCAGGGCCATGATCGGCGCCATCAGCCGCCAGTTGGCATCGACCAGAGCATTGGTTTCGGTCGCCGGGCGTGGACGCGCGCCAACCTGCGCCGACAGCGCAGGCTTATGTCCCTGACTGACGTGCTTTGCGACCATTGCGAAAAACCATTGGCAGAGCCGCCCTGCAAAAGGGTTAATCGCATGGAACGTATGGATATTGTCGGCAACTGTTGCCGGACTACGCAAAGACCCGGAGCACGGCTTGCAATGCCCGGTTAGGCAGGGCATCCTGCCTTAACAAATACGGACGGAGAGGCAGAAATCGGGACTGGGAGTTACGCCTGAAAGCGCGGCTTCGCGCTTTTTTCGTAACCAATGCCTGATCCTGATAGACCTCCTGACTGACGGGGAGGCAGACCGGTTTATGCGTCATATCGCCATCATCGGATCGGGTCCGGCCGGCTATTACACCGCCGAAGCAGCGCAGAAGCAGTGGGGCGATGATGTCCGGGTGGATATCTTCGACATGCTGCCCGTCCCTTATGGCCTGATCCGCACGGGTGTTGCCCCGGACCACCAATCGATCAAGGGCGTGTCCCGTCGCTACGAAGGCACGGCGCTGTCCGATAACGTCCGCTTTGTCGGCAACGTCACGATTGGCGAGGACGTGACCATTGCGGAACTTCAGGACCTTTATGACGCCGTGGTTCTGGCAACCGGTGCGCCCAACGACAAGCCGGCTGGCATAGTCGGTGAAGGGTTGGACAATGTCTTCGGCAGTGCCGCCTTTGTCGGCTGGTATAATGGCCACCCGCAGTTCGCGAAGCTAAACCCCGACCTGTCCGGCCGCACGGCAGTTGTGATCGGCAATGGCAACGTGGCGCTGGATGTCGCGCGGATCCTTTCCAAGTCTCAGGCGGAATTCGATGGCAGCGATATCGTTGGCCATGCTTTGCACGCATTGCAACAGTCGCGCATTTCCCGGATCGTCATCCTGGGCCGACGGGGGCCACACCAGATT
>JBEGJL010000039.1:0-4365 GCA_041184605.1 Pseudomonadota bacterium | reverse complement strand
GGTAGAACGGCACGCCCTTCCAGCGCCAGTTATCAAGGTGCGCCTTGATCGCGACAAAAGTCTCTGTGTCGCTGGGATTGCCCAATTCCTCATCATAGCCCGGCACGGCTCCGCCGCTGATCGCTCCGGCGCGGTATTGGCCGGTGACCGTCTCGTCCGGCCCGACCAGGCGGAGCGAGCGCAGGACCTTAACCTTTTCATCGCGCACGGCGGTTGCGTCAAAGCTGCTGGGTGGCTCCATCGCCACCAGCGCGAGGAGCTGGAGCATGTGGTTCTGCACCATGTCGCGCAGCGCCCCGGCCCCGTCATAGAAACCAACCCGGCCTTCCAGCCCGACGGTTTCGGCCACGGTGATCTGGACATGGTCGATATGCGCCGCATTCCACAGCGGCTCGAACAGGATATTGGCAAAGCGCAGCGCCAGCAGATTCTGGACCGTTTCCTTGCCCAGGTAATGATCGATCCGGAAAATCTGCTCTTCGCTGAAGGCGCTGGCGACCGCATCATTGATAAGGCGACTGGTTTCCAGATCGGTGCCCAGCGGCTTTTCCAGTCCGATCCGCGCCTTGCCACTCGCCAGCCCCGAGGCCGCAAGGCCGGCAATGGTAGGCTCAAACAAAGCCGGCGCAGTCGAGAGGAAAATCGCCAGCCCTTCGTCCACCGGCCCGACCTTTTGGGCCAGGGCGGCATAGCCAGCCTGGTCGGTGGCATCGAGCGGCTGATAGTGCAGCCGGTTCAGAAAGCTTCCCATGCCACCGCGCCGTTCGGCCGGCAGAAACTTCTCCAGCGCCTCGCGCGCAAAGTTGCGATAACTGGCATCGTCCATGTCCTGACGCGCCGTGCCGATGATCCGCAGATCCTCAGCCACCAGTTTGTCGGCATGGAGCGCGCAAAGCGAGGGGAGCAGCATCCGCTGCGCCAGATCCCCGGTCGCGCCGAACAGCAGCAGGCTATCCGATCCGCGGTTCATGGTTCTGCGCCTCCCCCTTGGGTCACGAAATTACGCCAAACGCGCCACGGAATACCGGATTCGGTCTTCTGCGACGAGTTTGGCGTAGTGACCCCGCCGGGCTGCGGCAACCCGGTCAGCGGCGGGAAAACGTATGCAGCCCGATCGGGCGCCTAAAGCTGGACCCGCTTCAGCCCGGGCGAAAGCAGGTGAATAGCTGCCACGGCGATGAAATAGGTGGTGGTGCAGGCCATGAAGATCAGCGTGTAATTGCCGTTCGTCGCCTCCAACACCAGCCCGGTCGACTTGGCCATGATCATGCCGCCGATCCCGCCGGCAAAGCCGCCGAGGCCAATCGCCGAACCGACCGCCCGCTTGGGGAACATGTCTGGCGGCAAGGACAGCAGGTTGGAACTGAACGACTGGTGCCCGGCCAGGGCAATGCCGATCAGCAGCACCGCCAGCCACATGTTCGACAGGCCCGACACGAACAGCAGCGGCAGGACCGTGCAGCCCGACAGCAGCAGGGTAACCTTGCGGGCGAAATTGGGCGTGCGTCCGCGCTGGATCAGCTTCGAACTGATCCAGCCACCTGCAACCGATCCGACATCGGACAGCAGGTACATGATGATCATCGGCAGGAGTACGACCTTGAGGTCCACGCCATAGGTGGTGCTGAAATATTTCGGCAGCCAGAACAACATCAGGAACCAGACCGGATCGGTCAGGAACTTGGCCACGGCAAAGGCCCAGGCCTCGCGCATGGTAATGAGGCGGCGCCATGGCACCTGTTCAACCTTTTCCGGCGGATCGTGTTCGATCCAGGCCAGTTCGGCCTCGCTCACCGTGCCGCTCTCGCGCGGGTTGGAATAGAGCTTCCACCACAACAGCAGCAGGGCAACGCCGAACAGGCCGGACCAGATGAAGGTCTCGCGCCAGCCCAGCCCAAAGTGATTGAGGAACAGCGCAAGGATCGGCGCGGTCATGATCACGCCGATGGTCGTGCCCGAATTGACCCAACCGATCGCCAGAGCACGTTCCTTTTGCGGGAACCATTCGCTGCTACTGCGCGCTACAGCCGGGAAATGGCCCGCCTCGCCCACGCCAAGCACCACGCGCGCGGCCATGAAGCCGCCGACGGTGGAGGCAAAACCATGGGCGACGTGACCGATCGTCCACACGGTGATCGCAATGGCATAGCCGATCTTGGGACCGAACCGGTCAATCAGCCAGCCCATGATCAGGAAGCCCATGGCATAGGCGGCCTGGAAGGCGGTGACGATGGTGCCGTAGTCGTTCTCGCTCCAGCCCAGGTCCTTACCGAGCGTCGGGGCCAGCAGGCCCAGCATGGTCCGGTCGACATAGTTGACTGTGGTTGCAACAAACAGCAGCGCAATGACCAGCCAGCGGCGGCCACCATCAGGTTTGGCTATGCCCGCTGTTGCGGCGTGGGTGCTCTCGGTCATAGGCCTCTCCGTTTGCAGCCGGCTTTTGCGCCGATCTGCGAAGTTATCTTCTGACTAGCGCGGCTGCGCCCGGCAAATCGTGCATGACAGTGAACCGTGATCGCCGAACACCGCCGTAACCTTTTGCCCGGGCGCAACCGGGTGGACCCCGGTGATCGCGCCGGTCGAAACCCACAACCCATTCGAAAGGTCAAAGCCGCGCGTGCTGAGGTTGCCAAGCAGGAACCGGACTGCGCCATAGGGGCCGTCCAGCATCGTCGCAGCACTGGCTTCCCCGGCAGTCTCACCATCGATTTCGGTGCGCACGACGATCGCGCAGAGATCAAGATCGCGCCATCCTTCCAGCACAGGGCCCATTACCACGCCGTGGTTGTTGCCAAAATCGGAGACGGTCACCAACGGTCCGTCGGCGTTGATCCGTGCATAGGGCGAAGAGGCAACTTCGATCCCCAGCCGCACCTCGTCAAGGATGGCGCGGGTTCCGGCATCATCGGTTGGCATGTCGCCATTCCAGCCCGGGGCGACATGGAGCAACAATTCCGCCTCACCGGCGGCGAAGCCACCAGCAAAAACCGGCATGGCCGGAACCTCACCATTGGCGGCTGAGACCACTTCATCCGCGAAGACCGGGCCAGACAGGCGATTGGCGCCGAGCTGGCTATCGAGGGGGGGAAAGATTCGCCCGACCTTCCACCCGGCGACAGCACGGCCATCCAGCCGGATCGCGGCATCCTGAATGCAATAGGCAGAAGCCAGGTCCTGCGGCGCAGCCCCGGGATATTCGGCAAGCGCCTGGGCCGCGCGACGTGCGGAAACAAAAGCCGTGGCTACGGACTGGGCCTGCTCGGTCAAACTCTACCTCTCATGTCGATCATCATGCCGGACTTGCGCCGGGGCTTGGCGGGCTGGCTAAAGGAAACCGGTGTCATTGGCAAGTCTGCGCCTGTACGCGGTGCCGGGATCATAGCGTTACGCCGCGTTTCCAGATCGCGATAGCGCGCTGCCCGGCGCGCTCTGCGGCGGTCGGATCGCCGCTGGCAATGGCAGCAAGCCGCGCGGCAAACGCTCTGTCCGCAGCATCGAGCCCGTCCCGCAGCGCGAGCGATGCATCGAAATCGACCCAGTGTTGCTTCGCTTCAGCCAATGCCTGATTCGAGGCCACCTTGATCGTCGGCACCGGGAACCCGAGCGGGGTGCCGCGACCAGTGGTAAACAGTACCATTGTGGCCCCTGCCGCTGCCAAGGCCGAGGAGGAGATGGCATCATTACCGGGTGCCTCCAACAGCGTCAGCCCGCCCCGCCGGACCTGCTGACCATACCCGATCACATCGACCAGCGGAGCATTGCCGCCCTTTTGCACCGCCCCGAGCGACTTTTCTTCAAGCGTTGTGATGCCCCCGGCAAGGTTGCCTGGCGACGGGTTTTCCGAAACCGGCAAGCCCTGATCGAGGTAGTACCGCTTGAACCGGTTCACGAGGCCGGCCGCTGCATCGAACACCTGGGCCGAAACTGCGCGATCAAGCAGGGCCTGTTCCGCACCAAAAATCTCGGGAATCTCGGTCAGGATTGCCCGCCCCCCTGCGGCGCAATGGCTATCAGCGAGGCGGCCCAGCAGCGGATTGGCGGTCAGGCCCGAGAAGCCGTCCGAGCCGCCACACTTCAGACCGATTGTCAGCGCGGCAAAGGGCAATTCGACCCGCTGTGCCATTGCCGCTTGGTCAACCAGCTCATCAATCAGGGCGGCAGCCGCAGCCATTTCATCGCCGGCGCTCTGGCTGGAGAGCAATCGGACCTTGGCGCGGGCCGTTTCCGGGACTGTTGCCAGCAGCGCGTCAAGCTGGTTGGATTCGCAGCCCAGCCCCAGCAACAGCACCCCCGCGGCGTTGGGATTGGTTGCCAGCCCGGCCAGCAAGGCGCGGGTGCCGTCGAGATCATCGCCCAGTTGTGAAC
>JBEGJL010000038.1:0-2945 GCA_041184605.1 Pseudomonadota bacterium | reverse complement strand
GATCTGGGCCAGCTGCTGCCGACGCTGCAGTAAGCAGCGCCGGCTAATAGTCAGCTTCAGTCGATCGTAATCGTCACCGCTCGGCGGTTCTTCGCCCAGCTTTCTTCGTCCGAGCCAAGTGCCACCGGACGTTCCTTGCCATAGCTGACCGTGGTCAGCCGGTTGGCGTCGACGCCCAAGGAAACCAAAAAGTTCTTCGCAGCATTGGCGCGGCGCTCACCCAGTGCGAGATTATATTCGCGCGTGCCGCGTTCGTCAGCATGGCCTTCGATCGACGCGCGCTTGCCTGGGTACTTCAGCAGCCAGGCGGCCTGGGCCTGCAGGGCAGTCTGATCGGCCCCGTCGATGTTGAACTTGTCGGTATCGAAGTAAATCGTGTCCTGACCCATCATCTGGGCCACAAAATCGGCCTGGCTGCCGGCGGCCGGGCCCGTCGTGGTGCCCTCGGTCGAGCCGGTGGAAACTGCGGCTCCGGGATCGGGCGGCAATTGTTTGGGTGCCTTGGATGCGCAGGCAGCCAACGCCAGCGATGCAGCGGCAACGGCGGCGATGGTCAGGCGGGATCTGGCCATGGAACTCTCCTTTTCAAATCGGCATTGTGATGGTGCGATAGTAACCGAGTCAACCGTCGACCGGGTCCGTTCACGGGCGGAGTGGCCCCCAGGCCGGGTCGGACCCGTCAACCGGGGTGGCAAGGCGCCGCTCATTGCGGCCAGTGAGGTCGACTTGCCAGAGCGAAGCCTTGCCGCTGCCGCGCTCTGTGCGGAAGAACTGGATGATCCGGCCATTGGGTGCCCAGGTGGGGGCTTCATCCTGCCAGGAATCGGTCAGGTAGCGCATGCCCTGCCCGGCCGGGTCCATCACGCCGATCCGGAAATTGCCGGTGATATGGGTAAAGGCGATCTGGTCGCCGCGCGGGCTCCATTCCGGTGTTGCAGCGCGTCCGCCAAAGAAGCTGATCCGCTTTTGGCCCGAGCCGTCGGCGTTCATGACATAGACCTGCTGGCTGCCGGAGCGGTCACTCTCGAACACGATCCGGCTACCATCAGGTGAGAACGAGCCGCCGATATCGATCCCCGGCGTATCCGTAAGCCGGATCGCGGCGCCGCCTGCGGCTGGCATCTTGTAGATGTCGGTATTGCCGGCAATGGCCATCGAATAGAGCACCCACTTGCCATCGGGTGACCAGCGCGGGGCAAACAGCGGATTCTGGCTTTGCAGCAGCAGGCGCTGCGTGTTGCTTTCCAGATCGTAGATGTAAATCCTGGGCTGACCATTGAGGTAGCTCAGGTAAAGGATCGACTTGTAGTCAGGCGAATAGCGCGGGGTCAGCGCCGTCGCCTGACCGGTGGTCAGGTAACGGTGGTTGGCCCCGTCCGAATCCATGATCGCCAACCGCTTCATGCGCCGGTCTTTCGGCCCGGTCTCGGCAATATAGGCGATCCGGCTGTCGAAGAACGGGCTTTCGCCAGACAGCCGGGCATAGACCATGTCCGCACACTTGTGCGCGGCACGGCGCCAGTCAGCCGGGGCGACCTGCCAGGCGGCACTGGCCAACTGCTGCTTGAGCGCAACGTCATAAAGGTAGCACCCGACCAGCAGCTGGCTGCCTTCTCCGGGACGAACAAAGCCCTGCACGAGCATTTCGGCGCTGCGGCCTGACCAGGTTTCAAAGGCGGGAGCGCGAACCTGATCGAATGCCGGGCGCGGCAGGCTGTCTGGCCCGACCGGCTTGAACAGGCCATTGTTCTTGAGGTTGGCAGTTATCACCTGCGCCAGACTGAACCCCAAAGCTCTGGTCGACCCCGCGCTGGTGGCCGTCGGGACGTCAGCATTGGTGGCAAAGGCCGGGATCGCAATCCCAAGGTCCTGCCAGTCGCTTTCGTCCAGAACCTCGATCGCAGCTTCAGACGCAGGCGCCGGAGGCACCTCTTGAGCGAATGCTGCAGCAGGCAACAAAACGAACGCAAGGGCTGACAACAAGCGTCTCATAAGCTCTTTCTCATTCTGATCGGAGGCGGTCGCCGCCAAGCCTCATAATATTCCGCAGGCAGATTGAATGGTGCAGCGAGTTGCAACGCCTTCACAGCTTCTTCTGCGTGCCGTTTCGCTTGGCTGCGGTTCGAATCCGTAATCCCCTCTTGCCCGAGGACCCTAGGTGAGCCGATCAGATTACCCTGCTGATCCAGCTCAATTGAGATTATTGTGACGAGCTTTTCAGTTTCGACGCCTTGCGGCACGCGTCCCTGCCACTTCGGTTTGATCTGGCGCAGAATGGCACTCGAAAGCGCTGAGCGGACCGCAGGGCCAATCGTCGCCGCAGGCGGTGGCCCAGGCGAGGCCTTGGCCGTCCCGCCGGGTGTACCCTTCAGGAAATCGTCACCGATCCGGCTCGCACCCGGTTTGCTCGCCGTCTTGGCCGGTAGCGCTTTTGGCGCCGGGGTCACTGCCTTGGCGGGAGGAGCCTTGGCCAGCGGAGCGGGCTTGGGCAGCGGAGTGACAGTCGCGCGGGCGACGGGTTTGGGCAGAGGATCAGGCCGCGCGACTGGCGCGGGCGATGGCGGGGTGGCATCCTCACCCAGGTCCGGTGCTTCGTCAGCGGCCGCGGGAGCCGTGGATGGCGAGGTCGAGGTAAGGCCAACCTCATCGCTCAGCGTCACGGTAATCCGCTCAGGCGGCGGCAAGGGGATCGGCGTCGGCTGTAGGGTCAAGACCACCACCAGCCCAATGTGGGCGACGATGGCAGCCAGCAGCGCCAATCCTTCATCGCGGCGAAGAGCGATCACAGCCATTGGCTCAATTCTGTCCGGACGAGCCTGAACTGTTGGTGACCAGCGAGATGGCGTTGAACCCCGCGCGGTTAAGCTCGCCCATCACGGCAACCACCTGGCCATAATCAAGGCTCTTGTCAGCGCGGAGCGTGACCAGTGGCGGCTTGCCATCGG
>JBEGJL010000037.1:0-7232 GCA_041184605.1 Pseudomonadota bacterium | reverse complement strand
ACGCTGACCGTCGCTGTTTCGGACGGCACCAACACGACCACGATCGAGGTCAAGCTCAACGAAACCGACGTCAATGACACACCGCCGGCCATTTCTGGCCCGAGCGGTGGTGCCGGGTCGGCTGCATCGGCCATTTCGGTAAACGAAGGGCAGACTGCGGTGACCAAGGTGACCGCTGACAAGCCGGTGACCTGGTCGATCACGGGCGGTAACGACCAGGGCAAGTTCGCGATCGCGGCGGATGGCACGATCACCTTCGTGGCGGCTCCGGACTACGAGGCGCCGACCGATGCCGACACGAATAACACCTATATCCTGACGATCACTGCGACCGACGCCAATGGCAATGTCAGCACGCAGACGATCACGGTGACGGTCCTCAACATCGACGACACGGCACCGCTGATCACGGGTCCGAGTGGTGGTGCAGGTGCGGGTGCTGCGGCATCGGCGATTTCGGTGAACGAGAACCAGACTGCGGTGACCAAGTTGACGGCGAATGAGGCCGTGACCTGGTCGATCAGCGGCGGCAGCGAAGCGGCCAAGTTCGCGATTGCGGCGGATGGCACGATCACCTTCGTGGCGGCTCCGTACTACGAGGCGCCGACCGATGCCGATACCAACAACACCTATATCCTGATCGTGAAGGCAACCGATGCGGCCGGCAATGTCAGCACGCAGACGGTGACCGTGACGGTGCTGGACGTTGATGATACGGCGCCGCTGATCACCGGTCCGAGCGGCGGTGCAGGGGCTGCGGCCTCGGCGCTCTCGCTCAACGAAGGGCTGACTGCGGTCACGACCTTTACCGCCAACGAAAAGGTCACCTGGTCGCTTGACGGCGGCAGCGATGCTGCCAGCTTCCGGATCGATCCGGCCACCGGCGCGCTGGTCTTCGTGGCCGCGCCGGACTTTGAAAACCCGACCGACAGCGACCGCAACAACACCTATGTGGTGCGGATCAAGGCGGTCGATGCGGCGGGCAACGTCAGCTATCAGACGCTGACGGTGACTGTGCTCAACGTCGACGAGATCGGCCGCAAGCTGGCCCAGATCGGCGACAAGCTGCGCACGGGTCTGCGCAGCTATGTGGCCCAGAGCCTGGGCGACATGCTGAGCTTCAACGAATCGCTGATGCGCGCCGCCAACGATGACGCCTGCACCGCCCCCAAGGGCAAGGGCCTGTCGGGTGCGGCCAATGCCAACCAGGCTGGCGGCCAGGTCAAGCTGGGCTACAGCCAGCAGCTGACAGACTGCGGCCGCCGCAACCAGGTCTTTGCCGATTTCGGGCTGACCTATTCGAAGCTGGGCGGCAACTGGAACTCGCGGATGTTCGCAAGCCTGCGCTTCGAGCGCCGGGTCGATGCCGACCTGACGCTGGGCGCGGCGCTGATGGCTTCGCAGGCCAGCGACACCCTGACCGGCTTTGCCAATAGCTCGATCTCGGACGAGAGCCTGCAGCTCAATGTCTATGGCCGCTATCGGATCAGCGACGCGCTGCGCACCGGGGCCTTCGCGGGCTATGGCCAGGGCTGGTATGACTTTGGCCTGGCCGAAAGCGACGGCTTCGTCCTCGACGGCAAGATGACCGGCAAGCGCCAGGTCTATGGCTGGATGCTGAGCGGCGATTTCAATCTGGGCGAGACGGTGATCACTACCGATGCGATCGTCTCCTATGCCCGCGAGAAGCTTGGCTCGGCAACGCTGGCCGCGCGCTACCTGGGTGAGAACCGGACGGGCATCGCCTTTGCGGTGGGCTCGGTCGACACGACCCGGATCAGCGTGCCGCTGACCGCGCCGATCCAGCTGACCGGCAATGACGAGCTGGGCAAGTCGGCCCGCCTGCTGCTCAGCCCGGGCCTGCTGTGCGAGGACAACGACGTCCAATCATCGTCGCTGCGCTGCGGCTATCAGCTGGGGGCCAAGCTGGTCGCCAACGATGGCGGACGCAACCGCTTCTACGCCGACTACCGCTGGGAAAGCGTCGCAGGTAATCGCCGATCCCTCATCGGACTGGGCTATGCTTTCCGGCTGGGCAGCGATGGCAAGCTTGAACTGGCGCTTGAAGCCAACCGCGGTCTGACTGGCAGTTCGGGTCAGGACAACCGCGCGATGGTAGCGATCCGCCTGGCGCATTAAACGGCGTTGGATAGCACGGTAACGCGCTGTTGGGGTTGGCGGACTCGCTGTCCAGTTTATGTGTCGGTGTGCTGACCGGTGGACTATAAGTTCGGTCGGGTGTGCGAAGTGTCAGTCTGCGCTGACGGGCAGGTTGTCAATCAGCCGGGTGCCGCCGATTCGCGCTGCGACGAATAGGCGGGCGGGCTGCTGAGACGGGGCGCTAACCGGCAAGAGCGATGCCGGGTCGCGCACTTCCGCATAGTCGATAGAAGAGAATCCGCCTGCGATCAGCGCAGCCTCCAGCTCATTCATGGCATCGACGGCGGGCTGGCCGCGCAGCATGGCGGCGATCGCGGCCTGCATTGCCTGGGGCAGGACCGCCGCCTGCACGCGCTGCTCTGCCGATAGGTAGGCATTGCGTGAGCTCATCGCCAAGCTGTCCGTCTCGCGCACTGTTGGCACCCCCAGAATCGCGTCAACATGGGGATGGGTCAGGTCAAGATCCCGTGCCATCCGGCGGATCACAGCCAGTTGCTGCCAGTCTTTTTCCCCAAACAGGGCCAGATCGGGTTGGACCTGATTGAACAATTTGCAGACCACTGTGGCTACGCCATCGAAATGGCCGGGCCGGGCCGCGCCGCACAAGCCATCGGAGACACCCGAGACCGAGATGTTGGTAGCATAGCCGTCAGGATACATCGCTGCCGCTTCTGGCGCCCAGAGCAGGCTCACGCCCTCGGCTTCGAGCAAAGCCTGATCGCGCGCCAGCTGGCGCGGATAGGCATCCAGATCCTCGTTTGGGCCAAACTGGCGCGGATTGACGAAGATCGATGCCACCACGTGCGCTGCCTTGGCCTTGGCGGCGCGAACCAGGGTCAGGTGGCCGTCGTGCAAGGCTCCCATGGTCGGCACCAAGGCAATCGGCCCGTCGGAGCGGAGCGCGTCTATCGCGTTGCGCAGTGGATCAAGCCGGGTGATGGTTTGCACGGACGAATCCCCTTGGGTAAAAGGTACCGAAGCCGCCCTAGCGCCGCGATGCGCCAAGGGGCAACCAAACAAGCGAGCCCTACCCACCGTGACAGCCAGCAAGAGCCCCCACCGAATTGTCTTTGCCAATGAGAAGGGCGGAACAGGCAAATCGACCACGGCGGTCCACGTGGCGATAGCATTGGCCTATCAGGGGGCCAGGGTGGCGGCGGTTGATCTGGATCACCGCCAGCGCACCTTCCATCGCTATCTTGAGAACCGGGCTGAGACGATCAAGCGCCGCGACATCGTGCTGCCGACCGCCAACTTTGCCGTTTACCACGGAACCGATGCGGCCGAGCTGGACCGCATCAGCACCGAACTGGCCGAGGGCCACGATTTCCTGATATTCGATACGCCCGGTCGCGATGATCCCTTGGCCCGGCATGTCGCAACTGCGGCGGACACATTGGTCACCCCATTGAATGACAGCTTTGTCGATTTTGACCTGATCGGGCAGGTTGATGCCGAAACCTTCAAGGTTCGCAAGCTCTCGTTCTATGCCGAACTGATCTGGGAAGCCCGCAAGAAGCGCGCCTTGGCGACGATCCAGGACAAGCGCCGCGAGATGGACTGGGTGGTGGTACGCAACCGCACCCAGCATGTCGAAGCCCGCAACATGCGGCGGCTTGACGGGGCCCTGACCGAACTGTCGAAGCGGGTGGGCTTCCGCATCGCCAGTGGGTTGAGCGAGCGCGTGATCTATCGCGAACTGTTCCCCTCGGGCCTGACCTTGCTTGACAAGGGGCACTTAGGCGAACTCGGCACGAGCCATCTGGTCGCGCGGCAGGAGTTGCGCGCCTTGTTGGCCAACCTCAACTTGCCGGTTCCCGCCCGTCCGGCACCAGAACTGTCCCTCGCGGCGCCGGAATAGCCTGCTTGGCCAAGCTGCTTGCCTTCGTTCTGCTGGCCGCACTGGCCTGCCGGATGCTGACCCAACACTGGCCGTGGGAACTCTGGGCAATTTCCGAACGTTCGCAAGCCGAAGCCCAGGCTCGGGCCTTGCTCGGGCTCGACCGCTCGGCTAGGCGCGAGGCCATTGTCGAAGCCCATCGGCGCCTGATCGCCCGGGTCCATCCGGATCGTGGCGGCAGCAGCGATGCGGTTCATGCAGCCAATGCCGCCCGCGATCTTTTGCTGGCGCGGCTGGCGCGCAACGAAGCGGAGTAACGATGAGCCACCAGTTCCACCCGACCGTCCTGCGCGAATATGACATCCGCGGCATAATTGGGGAGACACTTGGCATGGCGGATGCCTATGCCATCGGTCGTGGCTTCGCGACGCTGTTGCGGCAGGCTGGCGGAAGCAGGGTTGCCGTGGGCTATGATGGGCGCGTCAGCTCACCCCAGTTGGAACAAGCCCTGGTCGAAGGACTTAACGCCAGCGGCGTGGACGTGGTGCGGATCGGGATGGGCCCCACCCCGATGCTCTATTATGCCGAAGCCTCAGCCCAGGACGTGCATGGCGGCATTCAGATAACCGGCAGCCATAATCCCGCCAATTACAACGGCTTCAAGATGGTGTTCCAGGGGCGCCCGTTCTTTGGGGCGGATATTCAGGAACTGGGGCGGATTGCGGCTGAAGGAGCCTGGCTCGAGGGCAATGGCCGTCACGAGCAGCGCGAAGTCCTCACTGCTTATGTCGCTCGGCTCTTCGAAGGTCTGGCCGGGATCGACCAAGCGAGCTTGTCCGGTTTGCGGATTGGCTGGGACGCTGGAAACGGGGCCGCTGGCCCCGCGCTTGAATTGCTCGTCGATCAGCTGCCTGGCGAACACCATCTTCTCTTCACAGAAGTCGACGGGAACTTCCCGAACCATCATCCGGACCCGACCGAGGAAAAGAACCTGGCCGACCTGCGCAAGCTCGTCGCGGAGAAGAGCCTCGATTTCGGTGTGGCTTTTGATGGCGACGGCGATCGCATTGGCGCAATCGATGGCCAGGGCCGGGTGATCTGGGGTGACCAACTGCTCATGATCTACGCCGAGGACCTCCTCAAGATGGAGCCCGGTGCCGCGATTATCGCGGATGTTAAGGCCTCTCGGGCCTTGTTCGATCATGTTGAAAGACTGGGTGGACGGCCCACTATGTGGAAGACCGGACACAGCCTGATCAAATCCAAAATGAAAGAGATTGCCGCACCGCTGGCCGGGGAGATGAGCGGCCACGTGTTCTTCGCGCACCAGTATTACGGCTATGACGATGCGCTCTATGCCGCAGTCCGCCTGATCGCGGCGAGCGCCCGGCTGGGCAAATCAGTAACCGAGTTGCGCGGCGAAATGCCGGCCTTGGTCAACACGCCCGAGCTGCGCTTCCAGGTCGATGAAAGCCGCAAGTTTGCCGTGATTGACGAGGTGAAGGAGCGGCTGGCCGCGTCCGGTGCCACTGTCAACGCGATTGATGGCGTGCGGGTTTCAACGGCCGATGGCTGGTGGCTGCTGCGCGCGTCAAACACCCAGGACGTACTGGTCGCTCGCGCCGAAAGCGATAGCGAGGAAGGGTGCGAACGGCTGCTCGCTGAAGTTGATGCCCAGCTTGCGGCTTCGGGGCTGAAGCGCGGGCCGCAAGCTGGTCACTGAATCGCAGGGAGCAGGAATGGCAGAGCGCCCAGCGCTGCCACGGCGCTCATTGCCAATACCGCAGCCCCCTTCCATGCTTGCTGCCAACCGGCCAGTCCGATCGCCGCTGCGGCCTTGATCAGGGTATTGAGCAGGACTGGCGGCATCAGGATCAACGCCGCGAGCCGCGGATCGACCGTGCCGGCCGGCAGGTTGCCCATGGTGATGATCGCAGAATCGACATCCAGCATACCCGACAGTGCCAGCACAGTGGCCAGCCCCGCATCGCCATAGCGTGCGAGTACCCAACGCGCCGCGACACTTAAAATCATGACCAGCATCGCAAGGACCAATGCTGGACCCAGCGCGAAGGGATTGCGCACAGGCAGGGTGCCCTTGTCGGAATCGATGGTCTTGTCGCGCCGGCGCCCGATTAGCCAAGCACCCAGCAGGCTTACGGCCAAGCCGGGGACCGCCCAGGTCATGAGTTTGGTGAACGCGAAGGGGGCAAGCGCACTGACCAGCACCATCACCCGCACGAACATCACCGCCGAAGCAAGTGCAACCGCGGAATTGAGCATGGCAGGATCATCCGAGCCATCTTTCAGTCGTCCGGCCAGAGAGGCTGTGACTGCGGTAGAGGAAACCATCGATCCGGCGGCGGCCGTTGCCATGGTCCCTTTTGAGGGGCCAAGCCGGTGCGCAGCGACATAACCGAGGAAAGAGAAGCCGCAGACCATCACCACCACCAACCAGATCTGGCGCGGTCGCCAGGCATCGAGCGGGCCCATTGGCGTGTCGGGCAGCAGCGGCAGGATCACCAGCGAGATCAGCGCGAAATGGGCGATGGCCAGCACCTCGCGCTCATCAAGGTGACGGACCCAATCGTGCAGTTGGTGGCGCATGGCCAGGACCAGCACCATCACCCCCGTAGCGGCGCTGGCCAGGGCATGGCCGCCCGTTCCAGCGACGAATCCGCAGGCAAGGGTAAGCAGGCCAACCAGGCTGGCCGTACCGCTGATCGAAGGTTGCGTGCTTGGTTCACCACGCGTGGTGCGCCAATAACCCATCACAACGAGGACGGCGGTTCCGGCCAGCAGAATGCCCGACAGGACTGGAAAGGTTCCTTGCAACGCTCCGCCTAGGCCGCCCGCGAGGCCCAGCAGGCCATAGGTTCGAATTCCGGCAAAGCGGGTGCCAGGCGCCTGCTCGCGCTGGGTCCAGCCGCGTTCCACGCCAACCAGCAGCCCCAGCGCCAATGCCAGTGCCACGGAAACGAGCGCAGCCAGATCAAGTCCAAGCGACATCGGGCCAGCGTGGCAGGCCGTGCGGGGAAGGGGAAGGGCCATTTTCTCTTCACTGGGTGGACTGTTATGTTTTCTTCGCACGCATTACCTATGCCGGCGATGTCGAACTCTGCCGCCGATCTGCCCTCGGAACTTGCCGACTGGTTCGCCAGGCGCGGCTGGCAGCTGCGCCGCCACCAGCGCGAGATGCTGGCGATTGCCGGGGAAGGGCGGCATGCGCTGC
>JBEGJL010000036.1:0-3719 GCA_041184605.1 Pseudomonadota bacterium | reverse complement strand
ACCTTGCGGCCAGCCTGGGGGTGACCACCTCCGCACTCAGCCAGACAATCCGCATCGCCACGATCGGCGATATTGACCAGAACGCGGCGAAGTTCTCGCTGACTGATCGCCAGGTGCCGATCCGGGTGCGCCTGCCGATCGAGGCGCGCCAGGATCTCTCCACGATCCAGAACCTGCCTGTGCCAACCACGGCCGGCGGTTCGGTGCCGCTGGCCCGCGTGGCGGAAATCGGGTTTGGTTCAGGCCCGGTCTCGATCCAGCGCTATAACCAGAACCGGCGCGTCTTCGTCGGCGCCGACCTTGCCCCTGGCGTGGTCAAGGGCACGGCGATGGAAAAGGTGAACGCCCTGCCGATCATGAAAAACCTGCCAAGCGGCGTTTCAAATGCGCCCTTCGGTGAGGACGAATGGCAGGCCGAAATGCAGCGCAACTTTGGCATTGCACTGGTTTCGGGCGTGCTGCTGGTCTTTGCGGTGCTGGTCCTGCTGTACCACCGGTTTGTTTCGCCGCTGGTCAACATGAGCTCGCTGTTCCTGGCCCCGCTGGGCGGGCTGATTGCTCTGCTGCTCGTCGGTCAGCCGATGTCGATGCCGGTGTTCATCGGGATCCTGATGCTGTTCGGAATCGTCGCCAAGAATTCGATCCTGCTGGTCGATTTTGCGATCGAGGAAATGCAGCGCGGGGTCGACAAGTTCGATGCGATTGTCGAAGCCGGCCACAAGCGGGCCCAGCCGATTATCATGACCACGGTCGCGATGACCGCGGGCATGGTACCAACCGCGATCTCGGGCTGGATCGGCTCGGGTGACGGGGCCTGGCGCGCGCCGATGGGCACGGTCGTGATCGGCGGCCTGATCCTCTCGACCCTGCTCACCCTGCTGATCGTGCCGGCAGGCTTCAGCCTGGCAGATGGTTTTGAAAAGCGGGCCGGGCCATGGCTGCGCAGACGGCTGCTTAGTTATCAGCCGGGCGATGAACACGGCGCCAGGGAAAGCCTCGACGGCGGGGCGCTGCCAGCCGAGTGACCGGCCCGCTTCCCCTGCATCAAGCGCGCGGCGGCCAACCGGTCGACCGCGCGCTGCGCATGCGGCGGATCGCCACCGGGCTGCTGATCGCCATGGCCGCGCTCTATCTGGTGGCGCGCCAGTATCAGGGCCTGCATCCGGCGATGGGCTATGTCCTGGCCTTCGCCGAAGCGGCCATGGTTGGTGGCTTGGCGGACTGGTTCGCCGTGACGGCACTGTTCCGTCGCCCCCTGGGACTGCCGATCCCGCACACCGCGATCGTCCCGGAAAACAAGGACCGGATCGCCGATACGATGGCCGCCTTCCTGCGGACCAATTTCCTCACCCCCCAGGTCGTGGCGCGGCGCATGCGCAGCATGAACCTGGCCGCCGCGGTGGGGAACTGGCTGGCCGATCCACAGACCGGCGGATCCAGCCGCTTGCGGGCCGGGGCAGCTGACATGCTGGCCCAGGTGCTCGAATCGCTCGATCCCGAACGGCTGGGCAATCAGGTGCGCGGCGGCCTGTTCAAGCAGATCGACAAGCTGGAAGTTTCGCCGCTGCTCGGGCAGATGCTTGGCACGGCGATTGCCGACAAGCGCCACATGCCGGTGATCGAATCGCTGGTGCGCTGGGCCGGCCTGACGCTCGAAGACAATGAACCGCTGGTGCGCGAACTGATCCACACCCGCGCCAATGCGATCCTGCGCTGGACCGGGCTGGATGAACGGCTGGCCAATTCGGTGCTCGACGGGCTCTACAAGCTGCTGGCCGAAGTGATCGTCGATCCAGACCACCCCCTGCGCGGCAAGATCGAAGAGGGCCTCGCCAAGCTGGCCGATGACCTGCAGCGCGATCCGGACCTGCGCGCCAAGATCGAGCGGATGAAGGGCGACCTGATTGCCAACCCCGCGGTCTCGACCTGGTGGCAAGGGGTGTGGGAACGGTTGCGGTTGAAGATGCTAAATCGCCTGCGCCAGCCCGAAGGCCAGATCGGCAGCCAGGCGGCCGAGGCCTTGGCCGAACTGGGCCGCCACCTGCGCGATGATCCCGCGCTGCAGGCCCAGATCAACCGTTTTGCCCGGCGCACCCTCGTTGGCGCATCGGTCCGCTATGGCGATCAAATTGTCCGGTTGGTGTCCGAAACGGTCAAGCGCTGGGATGCCAGCACCGTGACCGACCGGATCGAAGGTGCCGTGGGCCGCGACCTGCAATTCATCCGCATCAACGGCACCATGGTCGGGGGGCTGGTCGGCGTGATCATCCACGCGGTGGACCAGTTGCTGTGAACGGCCCGCTTCTCACCACCGCGCGTTACGAACTGTGGCAGCCACAGGTCGGTGACCTGGCCGATCTGTTCGAGCTGACCCGCGATGAGGAGACCCGGCGTTTCCTCGGCAGCTTCACCCCGACCGAGATGGACAGCTTCACCCGCCTGACCCGCAACGCCGGGTCGTGGGCGCTATGGGGCTATGGCACCTTCATGGTCCGGGCGAAGGGAAGCGCGCGCATCATTGCCAACTGCGGCGTCTTCCGCAGCCATCGCGGCTTTGGCGCGGGGCAGGGCCTCGACAATGTCCCCGAAGCTGGCTGGATCGTCCACCGCGATGTCTGGGGGCAGGGCCTCGCCAGCGAGGTCATGAGCGCAGCCCTAGCTTGGTTCGACGCCACCCACGGCCGCCAGCGCGTCGCCTGCATGATCGAGCAGGGCCACGCAGCGAGTGAAGCGATTGCGGTGAAGCTGGGCTTCGTGCGCTATGGTGAGCAGGAGCCCGATGATGGTGCGCCGTTGGGCCTGTGGGAGCGGATCTAGGCCATAAAAGAAAAGGCCCCGCTTGCGCAGGGCCTTTCCGTGTATCGCAAGTGACGAAGCTGATCAGAGCTTGCTGGTCAGTTCCGGCACGACTGTGAACAGATCGCCGACCAGGCCGATGTCCGCAACCTGGAAGATCGGTGCGTCCTCGTCCTTGTTGATGGCGATGATCGTCTTCGAATCCTTCATGCCCGCAAGGTGCTGGATCGCGCCGGAGATGCCGACCGCGACGTAGACTTCCGGGGCGACGATCTTGCCGGTCTGGCCGACCTGGTAATCGTTGGGGACATAGCCCGCATCGACTGCCGCGCGGCTGGCGCCGACGCCCGCGCCCAGCTTGTCAGCCAGCGGGAAGATGGTGGCCTTGAAGGTGTCCGCATCCTTGAGCGCGCGGCCACCCGAGACGATGATCTTGGCGCTGGTCAGTTCCGGACGCTCGCTCTTGGCGATTTCCGAGCCGACATAGCTGCTGGTGCCAGCGGCACCCGGGCCCGAAACGGCTTCGACCGGGGCCGAGCCGCCGGTGGCGGCAGCCTTGGCGAAGGCCGTGCCGCGCACGGTGATCACCAGTTTGGCATCGCTCGATTCGACCGTGGCGATGGCATTGCCGGCATAGATCGGACGGGTGAAGGTCTTGGGGCCTTCGACCGAGAGGATGTCCGAAATCTGCATCACGTCGAGCAGGGCGGCAACGCGCGGCGCAACGTTCTTGCCCGTGGTGGTGGCCGGGGCGAGGAACGCATCGTGATCGGCCATCAGGCCAGCGATCAGCGGCGCGACGTTTTCGGCCAGGGCATTGGCATAGGCCGCGTCATCAGCGACGTGGACCTTGGCCACGCCGGCGATCTGCGCGGCAGCGGCACCGGCAGCGGCGCAGCCCGAACCAGCGACCAGCAGGTGGA
>JBEGJL010000035.1:0-2870 GCA_041184605.1 Pseudomonadota bacterium | reverse complement strand
GTGCCAGACCGGCGCGCCCTCCGCTGCCGAAAGCCGCGCCGCTTCGGCCGTGATGTAATCGCGGGTCACCGGCAGCACACCCTCGCGCTTGGTCGCCTGGACATGGAAGTTGACCATCGATCCGTTGCGGAAGCCCTGTTCCGCGCCGACCAGATAGAACTGCCACATCCGGAAGAAGCGTTCATCGAACATCGCCTCGATCTGGGGGCGGTGCAGCACCGCACGGCGATACCATTCCGCCAGCGTCCAGGCATAGTGCATGCGCAGTTCTTCAATATCGGCGATCTTCCACCCGGTCTGTTCATGCGCGATCGCCAGATCGCTGACGCAGGGCAGGTAATGGCCGGGGAAGATGTACTTGCGCACCCAGGCATCGGTAGAGCCTGACATGCCCGGCTTGCCGATGGTGTGGGTCAGCATCACGCCGTCATCGTCCAGCAGGCCAAAGGTCTTGCCGTAATATTCCTCGTAATGCGGCTTGCCGAGGTGTTCGATCATCCCGATCGAGCTGATCCGGTCAAACCGGCCGGTCACATCGCGATAGTCGATCAGCTCGAACTTCACCTTGTCCGCCACGCCCGCCGCCTCGGCGCGCTCATTGGCGAACTTGACCTGATCGGGCGCCAGGCTGACGCCCAGAACTTCACAGCCATAATGCTTGTTGAGGAACAGTCCGAACCCGCCCCAGCCGCAGCCAATGTCCAGCACCCGCATCTGGCTGGCATCGCGCGGCAGGTTCAGCTTGGCCGCGATCAGCGCTTTCTTGTCAACCTGCGCCTGTTCCAGCGTGTTCGCCGGATCGGTGAAATAGGCCATCGAGTACATCCGGTCCTCATCGAGGAACAGCTCATAGAACTCGCGCGTCAGGCCATAGTGGTGGACCACGTTCTTGCTGGCTCGGCTGCGGTAATTGATCTGGTCCAGCCGCGATCCCAGCCGGTCCAGCAGCTTCTTGGCCGGGCTGGGGGCCTTCAGCCCGTTGCCCGAGCTGGCGGCATTGCCCATGACCAGCAGCACCATGTCGCGAATATCATGCGGCGGTTCGACCACCAGTCGCCCGTCGGTATAGGCTTCACCCGCGCCGAGCCGGGGATCGCGGGCGATGCTCAATGCTGCGCGCTTGTCGGTCAGCCGGATGGTGAGAGGATCGGCCGAGAGATCGCCATAGCGATATTCGGTGCCGTCATGATCGAGGACGCGCAGCTGGCCCTTGCGGATCAGGGCGCGCAGCATCTTGTCGAGTAACCACATGAGTCAGGAGACTATCCCTCCTGACTGCTAGTGCAACCCCTTATAAGCCGAACCAGCCCATAACCTCGGCCAGCTGCCACAGGCCCAGCAGCAGGAACAGCAGGGCGGCGATCGTCCGTGTCAGTTTGAGCGAGACTTTTTGTACCAGCTTTTCGCCCAGGAACACCGCCGGGCCATTGGCCAGCATCATGCCCAATGTGGTGCCGGCGGCGACAACCAGCACCGAATGATACTGCGCGCCCAGGGCAATCGTCGCGACCTGCGTCTTGTCGCCCATTTCGACGAGGAAGAACGACACCAGCGTGGTCAGGAAGGCCCCGCCACGGCTGCGCACGCTATCCTCATCATCCTCCAGCTTGTCGGGCACCAGGGTCCAGGCGGCCATGGCGATGAAGCCCAGGGCCACGGCCGTGCGGAACCACGGCGCATCGAGCAGCCCGGCCACCTGGCTGCCAACCAGTGCGGCAAGGGCGTGGTTGGCCATCGTCGCGACGAGGATGCCCGCCAGGATCGCCCAGGGCGCGCGCAGCCGCGCGGCCAGCACAATCGCCAGCAGCATGGTCTTGTCGCCAATTTCGGCGAGGGCGACGACGGCGGTCGACGCGAAGAAGGCTTCCAACATTTAAAGTCCCCTGGCCATGAACAGCACGTCGCGCGGTTGGGCGAGCAGGTGCTGTCCGGAATCGATATAGAGAGTTTGGCCGCTGGCGGCCCAACCTTCGGCCAGGAACAGCGCGGCATCGGCCAGTTCCTGCGGATCGGTCAGGCGGTGCAACAGGTTCATGCGCCCGCTTGCCTCATGCTCTTCCTCGCGCTGGTCAAAGCTGGCCATCATCGCGCCGGGCGCCAGCCCGTACACGCGGTGCGCCGGGTCATCCTGCGCCATGGCCAGCATTGTCACGGTCGCGGCGAAGGCCTGCTTGGCCATGGTATAGCTGAAGAAATCGGGGTTCGGGTTAAGCAGTTTCTGGTCAAGGAACTGGATCACCCGCTTGCCGCCCTTGGCGCATGCCTGCGCCAGGAAAGCCTGCGCCATGCGGGTCGGCGTTTCGGCATTGACGGTGATCGCTTCGGCGAAGACCTCGGGATTGATCGCAGCGGCATCGTCATAGCGGAAAACGGCCGCGCAATTGACCAGCGCGCGCCAGTCCTCCAGCCGCCGCGCCACATCTGCCACCATGGCCAGCGCCGCTTCGCCATCCAGCAGATCGCATTGCACCACTTCGGCCGAGGGAAGTTCCGCAGCCAGCGCGTGAGCAGCTTCGGGTGAGTGATGCGCGTGGATCACAACATGCCAGCCCTTGGCAGCAAAGCTGCGGGCCAGAACGGCACCGATGCGCTTGCCAGCGCCAGTTATGAGAACGGCCGGGGGCATAGGGCAATCCCTATGCACACCCCGCCGCTTTCGGCCAAGGGTTAGTTGGCCTTAACGACAGCGCGTCGGGCCGCGGGCAATCTCGTTGCCGATAAAGGCCCCGGCTGCGGCGCCCAGGATCGTGCCGGTGGCGCGTTCGCCGCGGGTGTCGATTGCCCGGCCCAGCAGCGCACCCACGGCAGCCCCGGCCAGCAGGCCGACCGTGCCATCGCCCCGGCGGCAGTAATAGCGACCATCTTGGCCC
>JBEGJL010000034.1:0-2804 GCA_041184605.1 Pseudomonadota bacterium | reverse complement strand
ATCAGGAAGGCTGCACCCGTCATGCCGATGGCACGGTGACGGTGCCGGCCGTCTATAAGCCCGCTTTTGCACAGTTCCGCGAGGCTGGCTGGTCAACGCTGTCAGCTCCCGAAGAGTTTGGCGGGCAGGGCCTGCCGCACGTGCTGGGCATGCTGATGGAAGAATTTATGTCTTCCGCCAACCAGGCCTTCTCGATGTATCCGGGGCTTACCGCCGGGGCGATCTCGGCGATCCTGGCCAAGGGTTCGCCTGAGCAGAAAGCCAAATACGTGCCCAAGATGGTCACTTGCGAGTGGCTGGGCACGATGAACCTGACTGAACCGCAGTGCGGCACCGACCTGGGCCTGATCCGCACCCGCGCCGTCCCGCAAGCGGATGGTACCTATGCCATCACCGGCACGAAGATCTTCATCTCCTCGGGTGAGCATGATCTGGCTGAGAACATCATTCACCTCGTCCTTGCCAAGCTGCCCGATGCCCCGGATTCGACCAAGGGCATCTCGCTGTTCATCGTGCCCAAGGTGCTGGTCAATGATGATGGCTCGCTCGGTGCGCGCAATGCCGTTTCGTGCGGCTCGATCGAGCACAAGATGGGCATCCACGGCAATGCCACCTGCGTGATGAACTATGACGGCGCAACCGGTTATCTGGTTGGTGAGGAGAACAAGGGCCTCGCCGCCATGTTCATCATGATGAACGCGGCGCGGCTTGGCGTTGGCATTCAGGGGCTGGCCCAGGCCGAAGTGGCTTACCAGAACGCGGTCAAGTACGCGGGTGAGCGCCGTCAGGGGCGTGCGCTGACCGGGGCAGCCGAACCGGCGGAGAAGGCCGACACGCTGTTCGTTCATCCCGATGTGCGGCGGATGCTGATCGATGCCAAGGCCTTTACCGAAGGCATGCGCTCGCTCTGCCTGTGGGGCGCGCTGCAGGTTGACCTGAGCCACAAGGGTGCGACCGAGGAGGAGCGTCAACTAGCTGATGACCTGATCAGCCTGCTGACCCCGGTGATCAAGGGGTACGGCACCGACAAGGGCTATGACGTTGCCACCAACATGCAGCAGGTCTTCGGCGGCCACGGCTATATCGAGGAATGGGGCATGAGCCAGTTCGTGCGCGATGCCCGCATCGCCATGATCTATGAAGGTGCGAACGGCGTTCAGGCTATGGACCTGGTGGGCCGCAAGCTGGCTCAGAATGGCGGGCGCGCCGTGCAAGCCCTGTTCGCGCTGGTCGATGCTGATTGCGTTGCGGCCAAGGCCAAACCGGAGCTGGCCAGCCTCGCCGCTGCGGTTGAGGCGGCCAATAACGAGCTTAAGGCCGCGACCATGTGGTTCATGGCCAATGGCATGGCCAACCCGAACCAGGTCGGGGCCGGGGCGCACCACTACATGCACATCATGGGTATCGTCGCGCTCGGCGCGCAGTGGCTGCGGATGGGTCAGGCGGCACTGGCGGCCTTGGCCAATGGCACCGGCGACCAGGCCTTCTACGAAGCCAAGCTGACCACGGCACGCTATTATGGCGAGCGCTTCTGCCCCGATGCCGCTGCGCTGCGCCGCAAGATCGAGGCGGGCAGCGAGGCAGTCATGGCCCTGCCAGTCGAGGCTTTTGCTACCGCCTGACCCTCAGGCCGGTCACTCGGGCAGGAAGTCCGGCACCGAAAGGTAACGCTCACCGGTATCGTAGTTGAAGCCGAGCACACGCGAACCCGCTGGTAGCTCGTTCAGCTTTTGGGCAATTGCGGCCAGCGTCGCGCCGGAACTGATGCCGACGAGCATGCCTTCCTCGCGGGCGCAGCGGCGGGCCATTTCCTTGGCATCGGCCGGATCGACCTGAATCGCACCATCGATCGCCTGGGTGTGGAGGTTGGCCGGAATAAAGCCCGCGCCGATGCCCTGGATCGGGTGTGGTGAGGGCTGGCCGCCCGAGATGACCGGCGAAAGCGTCGGCTCAACCGCCCAAGCCTTCATCTGCGGCCACTTGGCCTTGAGCGCCTCGGCGCAGCCGGTCAGGTGCCCGCCTGTCCCGACGCCGGTGATCAAGGCGTCAATCGGTGTGTCAGCGAAATCTGCAAGGATTTCCTGCGCGGTGGTGCGGACGTGGACCGCGATATTGGCCGCGTTCTCAAACTGCTGGGGCATCCAGGCGCCGGGTGTTGTTGCAACCAGCTCATGCGCGCGCTCGATCGCGCCCTTCATGCCCTTTTCACGCGGGGTCAGGTCAAAAGTGGCGCCATAAGCCAGCATCAACCGGCGGCGTTCGACCGACATCGATTCGGGCATGACCAGCACCAGTTTGTAGCCCTTGACCGCGGCCGCCATGGCCAGGCCGATCCCGGTGTTACCGCTGGTCGGCTCGATGATCGTGCCGCCGGGCTTCAGGCTGCCGTCGGCCTCGGCCGCTTCGATCATGGCGAGGCCGATGCGGTCCTTGATCGACCCGCCAGGGTTCGCGCGTTCGGACTTCACCCAGACTTCGTGATTGGGGAACAGCCGCGAGAGGCGGATGTGCGGGGTGTTGCCGATTGTGGCGAGAACGGAGTCAGCCTTCATGGGGCAAGTCCTTCCTTCTTGGGGGCATGGCGGTATTGCGGGGCAAAGGTCTTTGCGCGGCGTAGTTCAGGGAATAGTACGGCCCAGGCGGCCGTTACCACAATTGCGCCAATGCCACCGAGGGCGACGGCCCAGACCGCGCCGAACAGCCCGGCGGCCAGGCCGGACTGCATTTCTCCGAGCTCATTCGATGCAGAGATTGCCAGCCCGGAAATCGACGAGACACGGCCACGCATCTCGTCCGGGGTATTG
>JBEGJL010000033.1:0-7508 GCA_041184605.1 Pseudomonadota bacterium | reverse complement strand
CTGACGCCGCTCCCTTCCGTCTGACCACCCTGGACCAACGGCAGGAACTGTTCGCCGCTGCCGGTGCTGATGCCATGTTGGTCTTCGCCTTCGATGCCGAACTCGCTTCGACCACGGCCGAGGATTTCATGGCGAAGCTGATGGTCGAAAGGCTCGGTGCGGCCGGCGTTGTGACCGGTGAGGACTTTACCTTCGGCAAGGCGCGCGGCGGCAATATCGAATTGCTCAAGACCCGCGGCGCCGAACTGGGCCTTTCGTCTCGTGCGGTCGGCGCGGTCATGCTGGACGGCGCGGTCGTCTCCTCCAGCCGCATCCGTGACGCGTTGAAGGCCGGGGACTGCGAAACCGCAACCCGTCTGCTCACCCGCCCCTTCGCGATCCGCGGGGTGGTCCAGCATGGCGACAAGGTTGGGCGGACGATCGGCTTTCCTACCGCCAACCTGCCGCTCGGCAATTACCTGCGCCCGCATTACGGGATCTACGCCGTCTCCTCGCGGCTCGCCGACGGCACCCGGCTGCATGGCGCGGCCAACCTGGGCATCCGCCCCAGCTTTGATCCGCCCAAGGAACTGCTTGAGCCGCACTTCTTTGACTGGTCAGGCGATCTTTATGGGCAAGAGATCGAGGTGGCCTTCCACCATTTCCTGCGGCCCGAGGCAAAGTTCGACAGCCTTGATGCGCTGACGCAGCAAATGCTGGTCGATTGCGACCAGGCACGGAAGCTGCTGGCGTGAACCCTGCCCGCGCAGCCGGGACTGGCGCGGCTGGCGGCTTTGCTCTAACGGCGGCACGCTATGACTGAAGCGCGCGATTACAGAGACACCGTCTTCCTGCCGAAGACCGAATTCCCCATGAAGGCGGGCCTTCCCCAGAAGGAGCCCGGCATTCTGGCGCGCTGGATTGAAAGCGGGCTGTACAAGCAGCTGCGCGCGGCGCGCGCCGGGCGTGAGAAGTTCATTCTCCACGATGGCCCGCCCTATGCCAATGGCGACATGCACATCGGCCATGCGCTGAACCACATCCTCAAGGATATGGTGGTACGCACGCAGAGCCTGCTGGGCAAGGACGCGCCTTATGTGCCCGGATGGGATTGCCACGGCCTGCCGATCGAGTGGAAGGTCGAGGAACAGTACCGCAAGAAGAAACTAAACAAGGACGAGGTCCCGGCGGAGGAATTCCGCGCCGAATGCCGCGCCTATGCCCAGCACTGGGTCGATACCCAGCGCGAGCAGCTGAAGCGCCTTGGCATCAATGGCGATTGGGACAATCCCTACCTGACGATGGATTTCCAGGCCGAGGCGACGATCGTTTCGGAACTGCTGAAGTTCGCCGAAACCGGCCAGCTCTATCGCGGGGCCAAGCCGGTGATGTGGTCCCCGGTCGAAAAGACCGCGCTGGCCGAAGCCGAGGTTGAATACGAAGACATCACCTCCAC
Source organism: Pseudomonadota bacterium (assembly GCA_041184605.1). GTDB lineage: Bacteria > Pseudomonadota > Alphaproteobacteria > Sphingomonadales > Sphingomonadaceae > Novosphingobium. The sequence continues at coordinate 6,073 of JBEGJL010000033.1, read as the reverse complement.
CCAGATCGACGTGGCCTTTGAGATCACGGAATGTCCGAACGAGCCCTCGCTCGTAGGTGCATATGCCGTAATTTGGACCACGACCCCGTGGACGATTCCAACCAACCAGGCCGTCGCTTACGGGCCTGAGGTTGAATACGTTGTGTCAGAAATCGATGGTCGGCGGCTGATCTATGCGCTTCCGCTGGAGAAAGCGCTTCTCGGTCGTCTCGGCAAAGAGTCTGTCGACAAGGGCCTTGGCCCGCTTAAGCAAGGCGCTTTAGCCGGCACCATCGTCCGTCATCCAATGCACCAGCTCGGCGGGTTCTTCGCCAAGCCGCGTCCAATGTTGCCGGGGGACTTCGTCACCACCGACAGCGGTACGGGGCTGGTCCACATGGCGCCGGACCATGGCGAGGACGATTTCCTGCTGTGCAAGGCGCATGGCATCGAGCCGGTTTTCGCGGTCGAAGCCGATGGCAAGTACCGCGCCGATTGGGCATGGTTCGGCGGCGAGGGTTCGGTCATCAACCCCAAGTTCAACGCACCCGACGGCCCGATCTGCGAGGCCCTGCGTGAGGCTGGCGGTCTGCTTGCCGCCAGCGCCGACTACAAGCATTCCTACCCGCACTCGTGGCGTTCCAAGGCCAAGGTGATCTTCCGCTGCACCCCGCAGTGGTTCGTGCCGATGGACCAGGTGCGTGAGGACGGGACCCTGCGCGAAAAGGCCATGGCCGCGATCGAGGCAACGCGCTTCGTCCCTGAAAAGGGCCGCAACCGGATCGGTTCGATGGTTGAAGGGCGCCCGGACTGGGTGCTCAGCCGCCAGCGCGCCTGGGGCGTGCCGATCACGCTGTTCGTGCACCGCCAGTCGGGACAGTACCTGGTCGACCCCGCCGTCAACGCCCGCATTGTCGCGGCGGTGAAGGAAGGCGGTGTCGATGCCTGGTCCGCCGCCCGCGCCCAGGAATACCTTGGCTCCGACTACAAGGCGGAAGATTACGAGCAGGTTACCGACATCCTCGACGTCTGGTTCGATTCGGGCTGCACCCATGTCTTCACGCTCGAAAGCGGACGCTGGCCAGAGCTGAAATGGCCGGCCGATCTCTATCTGGAAGGCAGCGACCAGCATCGCGGCTGGTTCCAGTCGAGCCTGCTGCAATCTTGCGCCACCCGCGGCCGCGCGCCCTATGACGCGGTGTTGACCCACGGCTTCACCATGGATGCCAAGGGCCTGAAGATGTCAAAGTCGGTCGGCAACACGGTCGATCCGCTGAAGGTGATGGAAACCTATGGCGCGGACATCATCCGGCTGTGGGCGCTGTCGGTCGATTTCACCGAGGATCACCGCATCGGTGACGAGATCCTGAAGGGTGTGGCCGACCAGTACCGCAAGCTGCGCAACACCTTCCGCTACCTGCTCGGCGCGCTGGATGGTTATGACCATGCGGCGGAAGCGGTCGAGGTGGCGCAGATGCCCGAGCTGGAGCGCTATATGCTCGGCCAGCTCAAGCAGCTTGATACCACGCTGCGCCAGGCGATCGCGGACTTCGACTTCAACGAATATACCCGCGCGCTGACCGACTTCTGCAACGAGGACCTTTCGGCCTTCTTCTTCGATATTCGCAAAGACCGGCTCTATTGCGACGATCCGGCAGGAATCGAGCGCCGGGCCTATCGCACCGTGCTGGACGTGCTGTTCCAGGCCCTGGTCCGCTATGCCGCGCCGGTGCTGGTCTTCACCGCCGAGGAAGTCTGGACCACCCGCTTCCCCGATCGCGGCAGCGTGCACCTGGCTGAACTCCACGACCTGCCGGAAGCGTGGCTCGACGATGCCCTGGCCGAACGCTTTGCTGCCCTGCGCGCCTTGCGGGGTCAGGTGTTAGAGGCGATCGAGCCGCTACGCCGCGAAAAGGTGCTGGGCTCTGGCCTTGAAGCCGAAGTGACCGTGCCCGCCAATGCGCCCGACGCCGATCTGGCCGAGCTGTTCATCACCGCGAAAGTCAATCGCGGGCAAGGCGATGGCGTGTCTGTTGCCCGAACTTCTGACCACAAGTGCGGCCGTTGCTGGCGCCACCTGCCCGAAGTGGCAGAGGATGGCGACCTGTGTGGCCGCTGCGAGAGCGTGGTGGGCGCATGACCAATCCCATCACCCGCAATCGCCTGATCGGTCTGGTCCTGGCTGGCGCGATCTATGCGCTTGACCAGTGGATTAAGGGCTACGTCACCTGGACCCTCAAGCTGCCCGAAAAGGGCAAGATCGATCTGCTGCCATTCTTCGACCTGACCTGGGTTGAAAATCACGGCGTGTCGCTGGGCATGCTGACCGCGCAGTCGATGGAGATGCGCTGGGGGCTGGTGGCACTGACCGCGCTGATCGCCCTGGTGGTCTTTGTGTGGATCATGCGCGAGAAGCTGATGGCCGATATCCTGGGCCTGTCGCTGGTGCTGGGGGGAGCCGCCGGGAACATCGATGACCGGATCATGCATGGCTTCGTGGTCGACTATGCCGATTTCCACATTGGTGACTTCCGGCCCTTCCTGGTCTTCAACCTGGCCGATGCGGCGATCACGATCGGTGTCCTGATTATCCTTGCCCGTTCCTTCCTTTCGCGCGAAAAGCCCGAGGCGAAGGCACAGGCAGGCGAAGCGGCCTGACCGGCCTGAAACGGAGATTTGAGATAATGCGCAAGTTCCTGGCGATCGCCGCGATCGGCTCTGCCACGCTCCTTTCGGGTTGCGGCAGCACCGGCCTGTTCAACCGCGACCGGCCCGATGAATTTGCCGTGCAGCGACAGGCCCCTCTGGTAATCCCGCCCGATTTCGCCCTGACCCCGCCTGCCGCAGGCGCGCCGCGCCCGTCTGATCGCAGCGCTGCCCAGCAGACCCAGGATGCCCTGTTTGGTCCGCCTGCGCCGCGCAGCGAGGTTGAGCGCGCCGCTGGCAACCGCGCCGGAACCGCTGCCGCCGCGATCCGTTCGACCGTGGGTGACCCCAAGACGAACACCGTGGCCAAGGGTGACGTGACCCGCGATATCATCGCTGCCCCGCAAGGCGACGGGCGCGAGGCCCAGGCTGCAGTCGGCGGCTGAACGCCAGCCACTATGGGGGTTAAGGAAGGGCTCGTCCGCAGGGACGGGCCTTTTTCTTTATGCGCTCAGCTTGCCACTTCGCTGACTAGCAGCTTGTCTATCTTCCGCCCGTCCATATCGACCACTTCAAAGCGCCAGCCCTGTTCATGGAAGTGTTCGCCTTCGTGGGGCAGCTTCTTCATCACCCACAGCGCGAACCCGGCCGCCGTGGCAAAATCGCGATCGTCGGGGAGGTCGATCCCAAGCCGTTCAGCCATGGCGTCGGCCGGAAGCGCTCCGGCAATCAGCAGCGAGCCATCCTCACGCTCCACCACCAGCGGCGCATCGCCAGCGTCTACATGGCTGGCGAAGTTGCCAACAATCGCTGTCAGCAGGTCAGCCGGTGTCACCACGCCCTCAAGATGTCCGTACTCATCGTGGACCAGGGCCATCGATACACCGGATTGTTGCAGGATCCGCAGTGCATCCATGGCGTCAAGCTGATCGGGAATGATCTCTGCCTTGCGCATCACGCGCGCGATCTGAACCCGCTTGCCGGCCAGCAGCAGCGCCTGGACATCGCGGACCTTGACCACGCCAACGATATTGTCGGGCGAACCGTCGGCCACGGGCAGCAAGGAATGCGGGCTGTCCTTGATCGCCGCCTTAATCTCGGCCTCGCTGGCGCGGCGCTCAATCGTGTCGAGTTCGGTCCGCGGGGTCATCAGTTCACGCACCGGGCGGTCCGCCAGCTTCATGATCCCGGTCATGATCTGGCGTTCGTCCTCCTCAATCGCGCCGGAACGGGTCGCTTCGGCGAAGATCATGTGCAGCTCTTCGGCCGTCACCCCGCCTTCGCCGCCGTGGCTTACGCCCATCAACCGCAACAGCAGCGAGGATGACCGATCAAGCAGCCAGACGAACGGCGCCGTTACGCGCGCCACCGCAGCCATCGGCACCGCTGCGACCATTGCAATCGGTTCCGCCGCCCGCAGCGCCACCTGCTTGGGCACCAGTTCACCCACGACCAGGCTGAAATAGGTGGTGAGGACGATGACCAGGGTAAAGCCCGCGACATCGGCGTAGTCCGCGGGAACGCCAAGCAATGCCAATCGCTCCCCGGTCGGCCCGCCAAGGCTGGCGCCCGAATAGGCACCGGCGACGATGCCCACCAGGGTAATGCCGATCTGCACGGTCGAGAGGAACTTGCCCGGATCGGTAGCCAAGGCCAGCGCGGTCTTGGCGCCGTGGTGGCCCCGCTCGGCCTGGACCTTGAGCCGAGCCGGGCGCGCCGAGACGATCGCCAGCTCGGACATCGAGAACAGGCCATTAAGCAGGATCAGACCTGCAATGATTGCAACGTCGGTCAGGGGAAAGGGTGTCACGCGTCAAACGCTAGCAGGAATCGGTCCGGTCGCGAAGGGGCAAGCCTCAAATCATTGACAATGCAACCATCCACCCTTCATTCAGGTTCTACCGGTCAGTGTCTGCAAACTGATCGTGCTTACCAAGGGGATAGAGCCATGAAGAAGTCCCGCCTGCTGATTTCCACCTTCGCCGCATTTTCGCTCGTCACCGTCTCGGGCTGCGTCACCGATCCCAACACCGGGGAAAAGAAGATTTCACGCACCGCCATTGGCGGCGTGGGCGGAACGGTTGCCGGGCTGCTGCTGGGCGGCCTGATCGGTGGCAAGACCGGCCGGATCATCGGCGCCGGGATCGGTGGCATTGCCGGTGCGGCGGTCGGCTACACCATGGACAAGCAGATCAAGGAGCTGAAGGAGCAGACCGCCGGTTCCGGCGTTGACGTGACAGAGACCGACAACGGCGCAGCCATTTTGGTCAATTTGCCCGATGGCGTGACCTTCGATGTGGCGAGCTATTCGCTCAAGCCCAGCTTCCGCACCACGCTTGACCAGGTGGCAGACAGTCTGATCAAGTATCCCAATAGCCTGATCGACGTTTACGGGCACACCGACTCAACCGGATCGGACGCCTATAATCAAACCCTGTCAGAAAACCGCGCGCGCACCGTGGCAGGCTACCTGCAATCGCGCGGGGTGCCGGCAGCACGAATCCGCAGCCAGGGCTTTGGCGAGACCATGCCGGTTGCCGACAATACGACCGAGGCCGGGCGAATGAAGAACCGCCGGGTCGAAATCAAGATCGTGCCGGTTACTCAGGAAGACGTCCAGGCTGCCCGTTCGGGCCGCTAGGGACCGCTATCCGGCGAGCGCCCTGGCCCGATCGGCCAGGCGCTCGACCGCAGCGGCGTGAATTGCCGGGGCGGACGCAAGAATTCCGAAATCCCGCGGGTCGCGCTTGTTATAGTTGAGCGGCTGTCCGAAGGCGTCGCTCACCGCAGCCCCGGCCTCTCGCGCAATCAGGGCGGCTGCGCCGACATCCCACTCATAGCCCCAGCGCAGCGTCGCGACGAGGTCGGCCTCGTCCGCGGCGACCATGGCGATGCGCAAAGCGATCGAATTGGGACGCTCAACCGGCACAAGATCAAGATCGCTCTTTGGCAGGGTGTCGGCGGGTACCCGTGCGCCGATAAATTCTGCGCGGCGGCTCGCCGCAAGCCTTACGCCGTTGCGCCAACTGCCCTGACCCGCCTCGGCTGACCACAGCTCGTCCCGCGCGGGTGCGCAAAGCAGGCCCAGCAAGGGTCGGCCGGCGCTGACTAGCGCCACCGAGACCGCCCAGCCGGGCCTCCCGCGAATAAAGTCGCGGGTGCCATCGATCGGATCGACCAGCCACAGCAGGCCGCCCTCCAGGCGTTCGGGCGCGTCGATGGTTTCTTCCGACAGCCAACCTGCCGAAGGCAGCAGCACCGCCAGTTCGCGCTTAAGGAAGACGTCGACCGCCAGATCTGCTTCACTGACCGGGCTGCCGGGGTCTTTCTCCCAGCTTTCCAGCGCATGGCCGTGGCCAGGCCAACGCCCCAGCGCGATCCGCCCGGCTTCGCGGACAATTTCTTCAAGGCGTGCGCGATCGATCACGGCTCCCGATTTGTGGGGAGC
>JBEGJL010000032.1:0-2802 GCA_041184605.1 Pseudomonadota bacterium | reverse complement strand
GCGTAATAATATTCGTCGGGATTGCCGCTCAGTTGCGCCTCGTCGTCCGGTTCAAGCTGCCAGGCCGGCAGGGTCACTTCGGTATCGAACTTCTCGATCGGGCGGCTGGCTACGGCGGCGGTCATATAGCTCGCAAAAGCGCGGGCCGGGGCTGTACCGCCCTGCAGGCCGGGGACGGCCTTCGCATCGTCGCGGCCCATCCACACGCCGGTCGTGATCCCGCTGGAGAAGCCCAGGAACCAGCCATCCTTGTTGGAATTGGTGGTGCCGGTCTTGCCCGCGACAGGGCGCCCGATCTGTGCCGCGCGCCCGGTGCCGGTGCTCACCGCGCTTTGCAGCAGGTCGGTGATGCCAGCCGAAACATAGGCTGGAACCAGCATCGGCCCTTCCTTGACCTCGCGCTGGTACAGCACCTTGCCGTCGAGGGTCTGGACCTTGACGATGCCATAGGGATCGACTGCCCGGCCCTTGGCCGAAACGGCAGCGAATGCCCGGGTCATGTCGATCACGCGGACATCGTTGGTCCCCAGCACCATCGAGGGCACGGTTGAAATCGGCGTGGTAATACCAAATCGTCGCGCGATCCCGGCCACCGCGCTGAAGCCCACTTCGTTGCCCAGCTGCGCCGCCACCGTGTTCTTCGAATAGGCAAAGGCCGTGCGGACATCGATTTCGCCGGCGTAGGTTCCGTTGGAATTGCGGGGGCTCCAGCCGTCGATGGTAACGGGTTCGTCCACCACCCGGTCGTTGGGGGTATAGCCTGCCTCAAGCGCGGCCAGGTAGACGAACAGCTTCCAGGCAGAGCCCGGCTGACGCACTGCATTGACCGCGCGGTTATAGTTGGATGAGATGTAATCCGTGCCCCCGACCATCGCCAGCACGGCACCATCGCGGTCCATGCTGACCAGCGCGCCCTGCGCGCCCTTGGGCGTATTGGTTTCGATCGCCTGGGTCGCCGCGGCCTGCATCTTGGGATCGAGCGTAGTCCAGACCTCGATCGCCTGGGTATTGTCCGGCAGCAGCAGGTCAAGTTGCGGCAGGGCCCAGTCGGTGAAATAGCGGACCGAGTTCTGCCCCTTTTCCGCGGCAAACTTGATCGCATTGAAATCGACCGCGGCAGCCTGCGATGGGGTCACATCGCCATTGTCCTTCATTACGGACAGCACCACCTTGGCGCGATCAACGGCAGCTTCGCTATCCGCGGTCGGCGAATAATGCGAAGGTGCCTTGACCAGACCGGCGATGATCGCGGCCTCGGGCAGGGTGATCTCGGTCCCGGGGTGACCGAAGAACTTGCGGCTGGCCGCATCGACCCCATAGGCGCCGCCACCGAAATAGACCTTGTTGAGATAGAGTTCGAGGATCTGGTCCTTCGAAAACTTCCACTCCATCGCCAAGGCCAGCACAGCCTCGCGCAATTTGCGGGCATAGCTGCGGTTGTTGTTGAGGAAGACTGTGCGGGCCAGCTGCTGCGTGATCGTGGAGGTCGCGCGAACCGACTTGCCGGTCGCGATCGAGACGGCGCCCGCACGCACCAGGCCAATCGGATCGATCCCCGGGTGCGAATGAAACCGGCGATCCTCAACCGAAACCATCGCCGTGCGCATCACTTGCGGGATCTGCTCGTGGCTCAGCCAGTGGCCATAGCTTGGCCCGATCGAAACCAGTTCGGTCCCGTCGCGGGCGCGCACCAGGATGGTCTGGCCCACCTGGCTGCCCTTCAGTTCGTCAAATTCCGGGAGCGAACGGACGGTCAGGCCAACTGCAACGCCCAGCACCAACAGGCCGACCACCGCCAGCGACACGGCCCAAACAAACATCCGGCGGATGAACCGGCGGAAACCCGAAGGTTCTTCGCGTTCGGGCGCGCCGCGCCCCCTAACATCCTTGCGCGCCATTGCGGTCTGCTAATCCCTTAAGCGAGCCGATCGAGGCTCATGCTCCATCTGCATAGGCGATTTATTACGCCGGGTGAATCGCAGAATTGGTGCAGGCCGCGTACTTATTCCTGCGGCTTGAAATCAAGGCTGGCGCTGTTGATGCAATACCGCAGTCCGGTTGGTGCCGGGCCGTCAGGAAAAACATGGCCCAGATGTCCGTCGCACTTGGCGCAGCGGACTTCGGTGCGGATCATGCCGTGGCTAGTATCCCGCAATTCATCGATCGGCGCGCTGGGCAACGGGGCGGTGTAGCTAGGCCAGCCGCAGCCGGAATCGAACTTGTCATCCGATGCGAACAGGGGCTCACCACAGCCGCCGCAGGTATAGGTGCCGGCATCCTTATTGCGCTCATACTTGCCGGTAAAAGGCCGCTCAGTCCCCGCCTGGCGCAGGATATGGTACCGCTCAGGCCCCAGCTTCTCCAGCCATTCCGCTTCGGTCAGGTTCACCTTGTCAGCCATGCGCTATCTCCTTGCCAGGGGAATATGGGGTGCGACCACTTATCCTGCAACCGCTTGATTATCGGGCTATAGTGTACTGAACAGCACCAACATCCGCGCCCAGGCGCGTTCGGCCTGAACCTTGTCGTAGACCGGCGCATCGATCGTGCACCAGCCGTGGTCGGCAGGATAAACCTCTACCTCTGCAGCCCGTCCCGCCGCCTTTGCCGCCGCGCGCAGCGCGTCCTTGTCGCCGGGGGCGCGGGCGTCATCGTTCCGGGCGATGGCGAACAGATAGCTGGCCTTGGTGGCCTTCAGCAGCAGATGGGGGCTGTCGGGCTTGTCCGTGACCAGCGATGCCCCATGGAACGAAGCCGCAGCACGGACCCGATCCCGCACGGCGTGGGCGGTGCGGACCGTAT
>JBEGJL010000031.1:0-12913 GCA_041184605.1 Pseudomonadota bacterium | reverse complement strand
TGCTCCGCCGCCTTGATCGCGGCAATCGCGGCCAGTACCGCGCGTTCATCGCGTGAAACATCATCGGGCAGACAGCGCTTGCACGGCCGCAGCCCCGCAGCCCGCGCCGCGGCGCCATCAGCGAAGAAGCGCACGTTCGTCCGCGCCGGATGCCGCGCCGCGCAGGACGGACGGCAATATATCCCGGTGGTCAGGACCCCGGTGACAAAACGCCCGTCAAAGGTCCGGTCTCTGGCGAGCACTGCGGTCCAGGCGTCTTCGGCATCAATCATGGTGGCTGTCATGGCATGGCTCCTTGGTGAAACAAGCCTGCCCCAGATCGGCCAGCATCGCTTCCCGGACCTTGCGCTCAAAGTCTCGGCTCAACCCCCGCAGGCGCGGAACAGCATCAGGGTCCGCTCCTTGGCTTGATCGGCGTAGCCGGGATGGTAATCCTTGCGCCGGTCGGAATTGAAACCGTGCCCGGCCTCATAAACAAAAATCTGCGCAGTCGGGTGCTGCTTTTCGATCAGCTTTTCCACCGCGGCAAAATCGACCAGCGGATCATAGCGCCCGAAGTGGCAGATCGTGGCGCATTGCGGGGCCTCATCGGCGAAGCGGGTGGCGACGTAGCCACCATAATAGGACGAGGCTGCCGCCAGGTTCGGGCTGATCTGCGCCATCCGCCAGGCGACCGAGCCACCAAAACAATAGCCGACGATGAAAACCGGCCCGCCCTTGCCCGCCAGCCAATCGATGCAGGTCTGCGTGTCCTTCAGCCCCTGTTCCCAGTCATGCTCGGTCCGGGCAATCTGGACGGCACGATCCCAGTCGGTGCCGGTATAGCCCAGCGCGCAGCCGGGCTCCTGCCGGTCAAACAGGCCGGGGCTCAGCACTTCATAGCCATCGGCGGCGTATTCATCGCACAGTTCGCGGATGTGATCGGTGACCCCAAAGATTTCCTGAACCAGGACCAGACCGCCGCGCCGCTCACCCTTAGGCATGGCATGGTAGACCGGCATGGCGTGGCCATCGGACATGGTGAGAGTGATCGTTTCGCCCATCTGCTGACTTTCCCTGATCCGGCCCTGCAATGACCGGTACCCGATAGTTCCTAGCGCCACCTTGCATCGCAATACAATCGTCGCTATGCGCGCCCCCGTCAGAGGGGCAGATATGCGGGCTATGTCCGCGTCCGCCCCATCAATGCACCCGATGCAAGGAACTTGAGCGCGTGGAGAATTCCGGCGGCATTACGGCCAGCTTGCAGGGGCGATACGCCTCTGCGCTTTATGAGCTGGCCAGCGAATCCAAGGCTGTGACCGCTGTCGAGGGTGACCTCGAAAAGCTGGGTGCGGCGATTCTCGGCAATGCCGATCTGGCCGCGCTGATTCGCAATCCCCAGATCGGTCGCGAAGCTGGCGCAGCCGCCATGGCCGAAGTCGGCAAGGTGCTGAAGCTGCACAAGCTGACCCAGAACTTTATCGGCGTGCTGGCGGGCAACCGTCGCCTCGCCGCCCTGCCCGACGTGGTTCGCGCCTTCAGCACGATCGCTACCGCCGCCCGCGGCGAAGTGACCGCTGAAGTGACCAGCGCCCACCCGCTCAGCCCTGCCCAGCTCAAGTCGCTGGCCGCCAAGCTGAAAGAGCGTGAAGGCAAGGACGTAAAGATCAAGGCGAATGTCGACCCCGAAGTTCTCGGGGGCCTGGTGGTCCGGATCGGTTCCACCCAGATCGACAGTTCGATCCGTACCCGTTTGAACACTCTCGCGAATGCGATGAAAGGCTGAACATGGATATCCGCGCCGCAGAAATCTCGAAGGTCATCAAGGACCAGATCGCCAGCTTCGGCACCAAGGCCCAGGTCTCGGAAGTTGGCACCGTGCTGTCCGTCGGTGACGGCATCGCCCGCATCCACGGCCTCGACAAGGTTCAGGCCGGTGAAATGGTCGAGTTCGCCAACGGCGTGAAGGGCATGGCCCTGAACCTCGAAGCCGATAACGTCGGCGTCGTGATTTTCGGCTCGGACGCCGAAATCCGCGAAGGCGACACCGTCAAGCGCACCGAAACCATCGTGGACGTGCCCGTCGGCAAGGGCCTGCTCGGCCGCGTGGTTGACGCTCTGGGCAACCCGATCGACGGCAAGGGCCCGATCGAAGGCGCCACCCGCCAGCGCGTTGAAGTCAAGGCGCCGGGCATCATCCCGCGCCAGTCGGTGAACGAACCGGTGCAGACCGGCCTGAAGGCGATTGACGCCCTCGTCCCCGTCGGCCGCGGCCAGCGCGAGCTGATCATCGGTGACCGCCAGACCGGCAAGACCGCCGTCGCGATCGACACCTTCATCAACCAGAAGGGCGTCAACGCCGGCAACGATGAGAGCAAGAAGCTCTACTGCATCTACGTCGCCGTCGGCCAGAAGCGCTCGACCGTGGCGCAGATCGTGCGTCAGCTCGAAGAAAACGGCGCGATGGAATATTCGATCGTCGTCGCCGCGACCGCTTCGGAGCCGGCTCCGCTGCAGTACCTGGCGCCCTACACCGGCGCGACCATGGGCGAATTCTTCCGCGACAACGGCATGCACGCCGTGATCGTGTATGACGACCTTTCGAAGCAGGCCGTCGCCTATCGCCAGATGTCGCTGCTGCTGCGTCGTCCGCCGGGTCGCGAAGCCTATCCGGGTGACGTGTTCTATCTCCACAGCCGCCTGCTTGAGCGCGCGGCCAAGATGAACGACAGCCTTGGTGGCGGTTCGCTGACCGCTCTGCCGATCATCGAAACCCAGGCTGGCGACGTTTCGGCCTATATTCCGACCAACGTGATCTCGATCACCGACGGCCAGATCTTCCTTGAAACCGGCCTGTTCTATCAGGGCGTCCGCCCGGCGATCAACGTCGGTCTGTCGGTCAGCCGCGTGGGCGGTGCCGCCCAGACCAAGGCGATGAAGAAGGTTTCGGGCTCGATCAAGCTGGAGCTGGCGCAGTACCGCGAAATGGCGGCCTTCGCACAGTTCGGTTCGGACCTTGACGCCTCGACCCAGAAGCTGCTGAACCGCGGTGCGCGCCTGACCGAACTGCTGAAGCAGGGCCAGTTCAGCCCGCTGCCGTTCGAAGAGCAGACCGTGTCGATCTTCGCCGGCACCAACGGCTACCTCGATGCCGTCGCGACCAGCGATGTCGTTCGCTATGAAGCCGAAATGCTCAGCTTCATGCGCGACAAGCACGCCGCTGTGCTCAAGCTGATCCGTGACAGCCGCGACTTTGGCGATGATGCCAAGAAGCAGACGGTTGCCGCGCTCGACGCCTTCGCGAAGCAGTTCGCCTGATCCGATTGAAAGGGTAAGGCTTCATGGCCTCGCTTAAGGAACTCAAAGGTCGGATCAACTCGGTCAAGTCGACCCAGAAGATCACCAAGGCCAAGCAGATGGTCGCCGCGGCCAAGCTGCGCAAGGCGCAGTCGGCTGCCGAAGCCGCCCGCCCCTATGCGGCGCGCCTGGCTGATGTGATGGGCTCACTGGCTGGCAAGATCACGGTCAGCGAGAACAGCCCCAAGCTGCTCGCCGGAACGGGTAAGGACCAGGTTCACCTCCTGGTCGTCGCCAACTCCGACAAGGGCCTGTGCGGCGCGTTCAATTCGAACATCGTCAAGGCCGCGCTGGTCAAGGCCCGCGCGCTGGAAGCCGAAGGCAAGACGGTGCTGTTCTACCTCGTCGGTCGCAAGGGCCGCGCGGTCGTGCGCCGGCTCTACCCCAAGGCCGTGCTGGCCATGTTCGACACGACCGACGTGCGCGAACCGGGCTTTGCCGAAGCCGAAAAGATCGCTGCCGAACTCGTTTCGCTCTATGACGAAGGCAAGTTCGACGTCGCGCACCTGTTCTATTCGCGCTTCCAGAGCGCGCTGGCGCAAATCCCGACCGAACAGCAGATCATCCCCGTCCCCGCCCCCAAGGCTGCAGCTGGCAACAGCGATGGCGCCGTGGTGGAATATGAGCCCGAGGAAGAAGCGATCCTCGCCGAACTGCTGCCGCGCTATCTGCGCACCCAGCTGTTCGGCGCGCTGCTGGAAAACCAGGCTTCGGAACAGGGCGCGTCGATGACCGCGATGGACAATGCCACGCGCAACGCCGGCGATCTGATCAACAAGCTGACCATCCAATACAACCGCAGCCGTCAGGCCGCGATTACCACCGAACTGATCGAAATCATCGCGGGCGCCGAAGCGCTCTAACGACTTTCAAGGCAAGGAAACGACCATGGCCACCGCAGCCAAGACCACCACTCGCAAGAAGGCCGCTCCCGCGGCTGCCAACACCGCTGGCGGCAAGATTAGCCAGGTCATCGGCGCCGTCGTCGACGTGACCTTCGACGGCGAACTGCCGGCGATCCTCTCGGCACTCGAAACCGACAACAACGGTTCGCGCCTGGTGCTCGAAGTCGCCCAGCATCTGGGTGAAAACACCGTTCGCACCATCGCGATGGACTCGACCGACGGTCTGACCCGCGGTCAGCCGGTGGTTGCCACCGGTGCCCAGATCTCGGTCCCGGTTGGTCCGCAGACCCTTGGCCGCATCCTCAACGTCGTGGGCGACCCGATCGACGAGCGTGGCCCGGTCAACACCGACCTGCGCGCCCCGATCCACGCCAAGGCCCCGGAATTCGTCGAGCAGTCGACCGAAGCCGCGATCCTGGTCACCGGGATCAAGGTGATCGACCTCCTCGCACCTTACGCCAAGGGCGGTAAGATCGGCCTGTTCGGCGGCGCCGGCGTTGGCAAGACCGTGTTGATCCAGGAACTGATCAACAACATCGCCAAGGGCCACGGCGGCGTGTCGGTCTTTGCGGGCGTCGGTGAACGCACCCGCGAAGGTAACGACCTGTACCACGAATTCCTCGACGCCGGCGTTATCGCCAAGGACGCCGAAGGCAACGCCACGCCGGACGGTTCGAAGGTGGCGCTGGTGTTCGGCCAGATGAACGAGCCCCCGGGTGCCCGCGCCCGCGTCGCGCTGTCGGGTCTGACCATGGCCGAATACTTCCGCGACCAGGAAGGCCAGGACGTGCTGTTCTTCGTCGACAACATCTTCCGCTTCACCCAGGCGGGTTCGGAAGTGTCGGCACTGCTCGGCCGTATTCCTTCGGCCGTGGGCTACCAGCCGACCCTGGCGACCGACATGGGCGCGCTGCAGGAACGCATCACCTCGACCACCAAGGGCTCGATCACCTCGGTCCAGGCAATTTACGTTCCCGCGGACGACCTTACCGACCCGGCACCGGCGACCTCGTTCGCTCACCTTGACGCCACGACCACCCTGTCGCGTGCGATCTCGGAACTGGGCATCTACCCGGCCGTTGACCCGCTCGATTCGACCAGCCGCGTGCTGACCCCGGCCGTTGTCGGCCAGGAGCACTACGACGTGGCCCGCCGCGTTCAGGAAACGCTGCAAAAGTACAAGTCGCTTCAGGACATCATCGCGATCCTGGGCATGGACGAGCTTTCGGAAGAAGATAAGCTCACCGTGGCCCGCGCCCGCAAGATCCAGCGCTTCCTGTCGCAGCCTTTCCACGTCGCCGAAGTCTTCACCAACATCCCGGGCAAGTTCGTCCAGGTTGAAGACACCGTGCGTTCGTTCAAGGCGGTTGTGGACGGCGAGTACGACCACCTGCCCGAAGCCGCCTTCTACATGGTTGGCGGGATCGACGAAGCGGTCGAAAAGGCCAAGAAGCTGGCCGCGGAAGCCTGATCGCCATGGCACTGCACTTCGAACTCGTCACGCCGGCACGGCTCATTCGCTCCGAAGACGTCTACATGGTGGTCGTCCCCGGTGCGGAAGGCGAGTTCGGCGTGCTTGAAGGCCACGCGCCCTTCATGTCGACCGTCCGCGACGGCGCGATCAAGGTCTACCGGACCGAAGGCGCCGCTCCGGAGGAAATCCAGGTCCAGGGCGGCTTCGCTGAAGTTGGCGCCAGCGGCCTGACGGTCCTGGCGGAACACGTCGAAAGCTGAGGCTTTTGGACAAACCGGACAAGCAAAGGGCGGCCTTCGGGTCGCCCTTTTCGTTTGCGCCGACCTGCGGTTGCGCAGATAAGCCAGCAATGCCAGCGCTCTACGACACCATCGGGATCGATTACGCCCAGCTGCGCAAGCCTGATCCGCGGATCGCGGCGCAGATCAATCGCGCGCTGGGTTCGGCCCGGACGGTACTCAATGTTGGCGCAGGTGCCGGTTCCTACGAGCCAGCAGATCGCGACGTGGTAGCGCTTGAGCCGTCGGCCGAAATGATTAGTCAGCGCCTCGCAGGGTCAGCCCCGGCGATACAGGGTTCGGCGGGGTCAATGCCCTTCCCCGACCAAAGCTTCGACGCCGTCATGGGTGTTCTCACCATCCACCACTGGCCCGACCAGCAACAAGGCCTTCGCGAGATGTGCCGGGTCGCCCGCGAGCGGGTCGTGCTGCTAACCTTCGATCCCGCAGCCCGCCCTTGGTTGACCGACTACCTGCCGGAACTTGCCGAACTTGACGAAGCCGACATGCCGTCACTCGAAAAGCTGGCCGAATGGCTGGGGTCGATCACTGTTGAGCCGGTACTGGTGCCGCGCGATTGCACCGATGGCTTCCTCTATGCCTACTGGGGTCGACCCGCTGCCTACCTTGATCCACGGATCCGCAAGGGCAGCTCGTCGTTCTGGAAGATCCAGCGCGCCGACGCTGGTTTCTCACGCCTGGCCGAGGACTTGCGCAGTGGCGCGTGGGAACAGCGTTATGGCTCACTGCTGGAGCAGGAGAATTACGACGCCGGTTACCGGCTCGTGGTCTCGCTCAGATAGTCGCCGCACCCTTGATCACGGTTACGCACTGGCCGCCGATGTGGATGTCTGCCCCCTCAAACCGCACGTCAATCCAGCCATCGCGGCCGACCTGGCGGCCCTGGCTGGCGCGGTAGCTGTCGCCATCGCCGCACTGGCCCGCAATCAGGCGGAAGGCCGCCGCGGCACCATTGCCGCTGCCACAGACTGGGTCTTCCGGAATGCCATCACCGGGCGCGAAACTACGGACCACGACGCGGTCGCCTTCGGCGGCGTAGAGCGTCGCGCCCGTCCAGCCCTTGGGAACATAATAGGCCGCAAGAGCCGCCTCGTCGTGCGCCAGGTTCTCCAGGGCAACGATCCCGTCCACTTCGGCCACCAGCCAGACCGGGCCGACATCAACCGACTGCGCCGGGCCCTTTATAGA
Source organism: Pseudomonadota bacterium (assembly GCA_041184605.1). Taxonomy (GTDB): domain Bacteria; phylum Pseudomonadota; class Alphaproteobacteria; order Sphingomonadales; family Sphingomonadaceae; genus Novosphingobium. The sequence continues at coordinate 5,708 of JBEGJL010000031.1, read as the reverse complement.
CGCCTTGATCCACGCCGTTGCCTCGGGATCGGTCAGTTCGGTCAAGGCGTAACGCGGCAGGCGGAATGAAATGCGGTCGGTGCCTACCGTCAGTTCAACCAGCCCGACAGCACATTCCTGCACCAGACGGCCATCCGTGGGTACGGCCACCCCTGCCTCGATCACCGCGTGCGCCGTACCCAAGGTGGGGTGACCGGCGAAGGGCAGTTCGGCCTTGGGCGTGAAGATCCGCACGCGGTAATCCGCACCGGCCTGCGTGGGGGGGAGGACGAAGGTCGTTTCCGACAGGTTGGTCCAGGCCGCCATGGCCTGCATCTGCTCGGTCGAGAGCCCTTCCCCGTCCAGCACCACGGCGACGGGATTGCCCATCAGCGGCACGGCAGTGAACACATCAACCTGGGCGAAATGGCGGGAAAGAGCCATGGTTATCAATCCTGGGGAGGTACAACGGGGCGATAGTTCCAGCGCAGGACCTGGCTCCCATCGATCTTGGAAATTTCGGCCATCAGCAGCTTGCCCTGCCGCCAGTAGCGGATGCGCTGCGGATAGTCATGCGACGGGTTGGCGAATTCAATTGCTTCCTCGCTCACCAATACCATCGGAAATTCGGTGGCCGGACGGCCTGGGGGCTGGATGACAAAGGTGATCGAGCCATCGGGCTTATGTCGCATTTGGGTCAGTTCCCAGCTTTCCAGCCGCGGCCCGAACCCGGTGCGGGCAATGCCCAGCATCATGCCGCCGCGGGCATCGGTCCAGACCTCGTCCGACCAGCTCGCGCCGTCTTCGGTCATCCACGTTCCCGCCATCCATTCAGGCAGACTGCGGGCAGCGCTTTGCGCGCCAAGCGGCGCTGCAAACAGCAGCAGGACAGGCAGGAAAATTCGTTTCATCAGCGGAATTCCGGACGTGACAAGTTTGCCTTTCTAGCGTCCGCAGGGCCTAGGCCAAGTGCCTTGTGTTCCGGACAGAGGCCGGCCTTTGCTCGCCGCCAATCAAGCTCCGACACAGTGCCAGCAAGGGTGCTTCTACGTGCCGATGCGTGAGCACCGCCAGAGCGCAGGACAACGCAACCAGGACGGCAATCATCAGATCCGGGTCAAGCGTGTTGGTGGGCGCAAGGTATTGCCAGGGGATGATCACCAGCGGATGGACGACATAGAGCGAATATGACGCGTCCCCAAGTCGCAGCATAGCGCGCCACGCAGCGGATTTTGTTAGGCCTTGCGCGGCCTCCGCCCGCACAAGCCAAAGGCTGGCAAGCAGTAAGCCAGCACTCGGCAAACCCCAGCCGATGGTGCGCGCCAAGCCTGTGCGTTCACCGGCGCCCAGCGTGGGATCGGGCCAGAACAGGGTCCGCGGATGGTCCGCAAACCCGGTGCCGAAGAACATGCCATGCGCCAGGGTGCCGAGGCTCAGCGCCAATACCAATGCAAGGATCGACCTTGCTACGGCTGGATACCGCCGCCAGACCCAGTACACGCCCAAACCGGCCAGAAATTCAAGCCAAATGGGATTGACCAGCAGGGCAGTGACCGACCATTCGGGCAAGGCATAAATCCCCGCCAGCCCCAGCAGGCAGACCAATTGCATCGTCATCGCCGATCGTCGCCCGGGAGGAGCGGCGGCGATAGCCAGAGCGACCACCCCGTAGAAGGCCATTTCAAACGCCAGGGTCCAGCCTAGCGACAGCACCGGCATCTGATAGGCCGCAGCCTTGGTCAGGGGAAAGATTGTAACATTGTCTACATATTGTGCCGCCGCGAACGATCGACCGCACAACAAGGCCACGGGCAGGAAGACCAAGCTGGCCAGCCAGAACGGGGGCACCACCCGGATAAAGCGCATGGTCAGGAAGGCCCGCGCGCCCAATTCGGGGCGGCTCGTCACCGTGTGGGCCATGATGAACCCGGAAATCACGAAAAACAGATCGACCCCAATCGCGCCGAACTCGTTAAAATGCCCGGCGCTGCCCAGCCAGCTGCGCGGCATGTCCAGCCGATAATCGTTGGCGTTGATCGCATGGGTAACCACCACCAGCAAGGCAGCCAGGGCGCGGAGCACCTGAACTGCCTCGATGCGGGAACTGGAAACTGGCGCGGTCATCCCGAATAGCTAGCAAGGCATGGATAACAAATGCTTACGCCGCCTGAAGGACTGCGAGGCCCGCAGCCGGATAACCAGACCTTAACCATTCCGCGCAAGGATGCGGATATGACCCTGTCCGAACGCCTGCTTCCCTTTGAGGTGCGGTTCACGATCGCCTTTCTGGCGGTAACGCTGGCGCTTGGCCATTGGCTGGGGGTTCAACTGATCATGCCCGGCCCGGATCAGGCGGATTTCATCGGCATCCATTACCTTTACCCGCTGGTCGGCCTGGCACTCTGGGCCGCGGTGCTGACATTCTTCAGCAAGCAGAACCCGGGTCCGGTGATCCTGGTAGCCCTGCCCTGTTATGCGCTGGTCATGCTGGCCCATTTCAATATCAAGCTGTGGGTCCCGGACATCAATCCGCGACTGCATGATCAGGACTACTACCAAATCGACCTCGCCCTGCGCCCGCTGGTGGATGGGGCTATTGCCGTACGTCGCTCTCTGAATTTTCTAATCCCGCCGGATAGCCCATTCTACTCGCACGGGTTCATTGCGATGTTCTATTTCGGCTTCACGGTTCACGCCATGCAGCGCACAGAGGTTTTCCGGGCGCTGGTGATCGCGGCAATCACGTTGCAGGCCTTCGGCGCCCTGGGCTATCTGATTGCGCCCGCAGTCGGTCCGTTTGTGTTCGAGCAGGGGACCAACAGCTTCTTCACCTCGGTCCAGCAAGGGATGCTGGCAAGCTATCAGGCTCATCTTGCGCAGGGGCCAAGCTGGGTCGCGGCGAACGGGCAGGCCATGCTCCTGACTGGCCTGGGGGCGATGCCTTCGCTCCATGCCGGCGGGTCATTCCTGTTCGTGATCTTTGCCTGGCGCCATTGCCGCTGGGTCACCCCGATCCCGCTGGCGATGTGCGCGTTCCTGTGCATCGCCGCAATCGCCAACCGCTGGCACTACCTGATCGACTTGCCGGTCGGCATGCTGCTGGCCTGGGGCTGCGCGATGCTGGGCGAGAAGGTGGTCGGAATCCGCGCGCCACACCGCGAAACGCAGCAGGCCCAGCCCGAGCTTCAGCCATTGCCGGCTTAATCCGTTTCGGCCGGTTCCCGGACAATGCCTGCCCGCCACAGGTAGAGCCCGGCAGAGACAATCACCGCCGCCCCTACGAGGGTCCAGAGGTCAGGGTGATCACCGAACCAAGCCCAACCGATGATCGAGGCGACCAGCAATTGCACATAGGACATCGGCGCCACTTTGGCCGCGCCGGAACGGGTTGTGCCGATATAGACCAGCCAGTGCGCACAGCTTGCCGTGCAGGCAACCACAGCGCAGCGGGCGATTACTGTCCAATCCGGCACGAACAGCGCAAACCGCTCGATCCCGGTCAGCGCAAACAATGGCGCGGCGAGCAGCAGGATTGGTGCCGCATAGGCCGCCACCACAAATTGCATCACCAGCGCCGAAGCCTGGCCTGCAACATAGCGATTGCCGATGATCAGCAAGGCAAAGAACATCGCCGAGACGATCGGCAGCAGCGCCCACCACCCCGCAGCCGCAAGATTGGGCCGCAGCACGATCAGCACGCCGACAAAGGCAATGGCCGAAGCGATCCAGGTCTCTTTCCTGGCTGGCTCACCCAGCAAGACCGCTGCAAACAGCCCTGTGAACATCGGGCTGGTAAAACTGAGCGCCGTCGCAGTCGCCAGCGGCAGCAGGAACAGCGAAGTGAAGAAGATCGTTGACGAAATCGCCAGCGCGAGTCCGCGCCCGGCTTGCGGCCAGCGCCACAGTTCGCGCAGCACCTTCGCCCCTTCGTGGTACACGGCCACAAGCCCCAAACCTACGGCTGCCAGGGTGAAACGCAGCGCCGAAATCGCAACCGGGGACCATTCGCCCGCCATTGACTTGATCACCCCGTCGCCGGTCGAAAGCACGGCGAACCCGGCAAGGGCATACAGCAGACCAGAACGATTTTCGGATGACAAACTGGATACCTTTCCGGGGGGGGCGGCGTCAGCCACCCTTAGTCCGGCTGGCGTATTTGCCAAGGTGCGGCGCCCGGCTCTCCGCCACCATTAGGAAATAATCAAAGTTTCCGAACTATTCACCATCGGGCTTAGCCCCCGGGTAGCCATGGGCGACCATGGATGCGTCAGGGCACAGTTGGGAATTGACAGCATGAGCGCATTTGGCCGACGCAACGGAGTTGGTGGCATGGCACCGGGGGCACGCCCCCAATTCGGCGTGGCGCGTCCGATGAAGGGCGGCGTGGAGGTACCCAAGGCTCCCCTGCCGGGCGGCGACCAGTTCCCGCCCCTGCCCGGCGAAATGCCGGAACCTGCCGCCTTTGACAGTGGCCCTGCGCTAAAGGCCGATGCGATGACGCGGTTGCAGGACCGCGTGAACGGGATTGTCGAAAACCAGTATCAGGCTGAGGGCTTCGAGGCCTCTGTCCACAAGATCAAGGAACAGGTGCTGCCGCGCCTGCTTGAACGCGTCGATCCGGAAGCGGCCGCCACGCTGAGCAAGGAAGAACTCTCCGAAGAATTCCGCCCGATCATCATGGAAGTTCTGGCGGAACTAAAGGTCACGCTCAACCGGCGCGAACAGTTCGCGCTGGAAAAGGTCCTGATCGACGAACTGCTGGGTTTTGGTCCGCTCGAAGAGCTGCTGAATGACCCGGACGTGTCGGATATTATGGTCAACGGGCCAGACCAAACCTACATCGAAAAGAAGGGCAAGCTTCAACTCGCCCCGATCCGCTTCCGCGACGAAAGCCACCTGTTCCAGATCGCGCAGCGCATCGTCAATCAGGTTGGCCGCCGCGTTGACCAGACCACGCCGCTGGCCGACGCCCGCCTGAAGGACGGCAGCCGCGTCAACGTGATCGTGCCGCCGCTTTCGCTGCGCGGTACCGCGATCTCGATCCGTAAGTTTTCCGAAAAGCCGATCACCATCGACATGCTGCGCGATTTCGGCTCGATGTCGGACAAGATGGCAACGGCGCTGAAGATCGCCGGCGCCTGCCGGATGAACATCGTCATTTCGGGTGGTACCGGTTCGGGCAAGACGACCATGCTCAATGCCCTGTCAAAGATGATCGACCCGGGCGAGCGCGTGCTGACGATCGAAGACGCGGCCGAACTGCGGCTGCAACAGCCACACTGGCTGCCGCTTGAAACCCGTCCGCCGAACCTGGAAGGGCAAGGTGCGATCACCATCGGCGACCTCGTCAAGAACGCCCTGCGTATGCGGCCTGACCGGATCATCCTGGGCGAAATTCGCGGCGCGGAGTGCTTTGACCTGCTCGCCGCGATGAACACCGGTCACGATGGTTCGATGTGTACGCTTCACGCCAACAGCCCGCGCGAATGCCTGGGCCGTATGGAAAACATGATCCTGATGGGCGACATCAAGATCCCCAAGGAAGCGATTTCGCGCCAGATCGCGGAATCGGTGGACATCATCGTCCAGGTCAAGCGTCTGCGCGATGGTTCGCGCCGCACGACCAACATCACCGAGGTGATTGGGATGGAAGGAGATGTGATCGTCACCCAGGAACTGTTCAAGTTCGAGTACCTGGACGAAAGCGAGGACGGCAAGATCATCGGCGA
>JBEGJL010000030.1:0-11820 GCA_041184605.1 Pseudomonadota bacterium | reverse complement strand
CCGGAATTTGTTCGCCGATTTCATCATCCATCCCCCCGAAATGCGATCGCTTCGATTTCGACGATCGCATCTGGAACCACAAGCGTCGAAATTACTGTCGAACGGGTTGGAAAGGGCTCATGAAAGTACTCGCGATATACTGCATTGAAATCGGCCATATATTCCGCGTCGGTAAGCCAGGCAGTGACTTTTACCACGTCCGAAAGGCAAAGGCCCGCGTTGGCCAGCACTCGCTGAAGATTTTGCAATGTCTGTCGAACCTGTTCGCGGGCGTTGCCTGCGATGATACGACCATCGGCACCCCGCGGAAGCTGCCCTGAGACATAGACAGTCGAACCAGCAGTTCGAAATGGCGAAAGCGGCGGCTTTTCAGACATTGGGCATTTCCTAAGAGGGCTTAAAGATGGCGCTGCTTAAGCCAGGTTGCCGTGCCCGACATCGAACTAATTTGAAGTTTGGCATAACCAAACGGAATGGAGGGATCACATTTTTTGAACGGACGAGACTTGTCATCCCTTTAGGCAGACTGCAAAGGTCGGGCGTAAATAAAGGCGCGGGGGCGCGCTTCAAAGGGGGCTGGCAAAATGTCTAGGTTTTCCGTTCGTTCTGGTTTGCTGTTCAGTGCTTCGTTGCTTGCGGCCATGCCAATCGTGGCTCATGCGCAGGTAACGGAAAAAGCTGCGGCGCCGGCTGAGCAGCCCGCTGATCCTAGCGCAATCGTCGTGGTCGGCAGCCGAATTGAAGGCAGCAAGGTTGCAGAGACGCTGCCGGTATCCGTCCTGAACGAAGAACGCATTGCAGCCACGGGCAGTGTCTCGGGCGACGACCTGTTCCGCTCGATCCCGCAGGCTGGTGACGTGCAGTTCCAGGAAGCCCGGACCACCGGCAACCTGAACGATGCCCGCGGCGACAACGCCTCTATCAATCTTCGCAGTGTCGGCACCGGCAATACGCTGGTCCTGGTCAATGGTCGCCGGATGATCCTATCGCCGGGCACCCAGACCGAAAACTTCGTCCCGGTCCAGACGGCGAACACCAATTCAATCCCGGTTGGCGCCACGCGCCGCATCGAAGTCCTGCGCGATGGCGCCGCGGCCATTTACGGTGCCGACGCGGTGGCGGGCGTGATCAACGTGGTTACCGACGACAAGTACAAGGGTCTCCGGGTTGATCTGCGGCACGGCTTTGCTGATGGCACGAGCGAAACGACCGGCGCGATCAAGGCCGGCTTCAAGACCAAGTCGGGCGGCCACATCACCCTGTTTGCCAGCTATACCGGTCGCACGCCGCTGTTCACCAGCGAGCGCCCGTTCTCGGCCAGCGAAAACCACATGCCTGACCTCGTCGGCACGCCTTGGGAAACCGACACCGCATTCGACAACCGCTCGACCTCGTCACCCTGGGGCAGCTTTACGACAATCCCGGTCGCGACTGTGAAACAGGGCACGTCCACGCTGACCACCTCGGGCGTGTTCCACATCGAGCCGACCGCCAACACGGCCGCAGGGTGTTCAAGCACTGTCATCAATGGCAATCTTTGCCTCAAGAGCGGTACGATCACCGGCACGGCCGACCGCGTTCTCCGCTATGACGAGAACCCCGACCGAACAATCCGGGGCGCACTCGATCGTGTGAACCTGTTCAGCACGATCCGCCAGGAACTCGGCAGCGTCGAACTGTTTGGCGAACTTGGTTATTACCACGCGACGCTTGACGGCCAGCGTGAACAATCGGCTCCCATTTCAAGCGCGGTCATTTCGATCCCGGCGAACAGCTATTACAATCCGTTCGGTCCGACGACGCTTAACGGCGTGGCCAATCCGAACCGCCTGGCCAACCTCACCGGCGTTCCGACCGAAGGTCTGGCACTCCGGATTACCTCTTACCGTCCGGTCGACACTGGCCCGCGGACCTTCACCGTGACCGATGATAGCTTCCGCACCCTGTTGGGCCTGCGTGGCGCCTGGGGCAATTTCAAGTGGGACACGGCGGCAACCTATTCTTGGGCCCGGACCGACGACCACACCCGCAATGCGATCAGCAACACGCTGTTCCAGTCGGCCCTCGCGCTGACCACGCCCAACGCCTACAACCCGTTCAACGGCGGCAGCCAGCCGAACTATTCGCTTGCTGATGGCACGCCGAGCACCCAGGCGACCATCAATTCGTTCCTGGTTGACGTCCATCGGATCAGCAAGACTTCGCTGGGGACGATTGACTTCCGGGTTTCGAATTCCAAGCTTTTTGATCTTCCAGGCGGCGCAGTCGGGTTTGCCGGTGGCTTGGAAGTGCGCCGGGAAACCTATCAGGATGACCGTGACAAGCGCCTGGACGGGACGGTCACCTACACCGATATCGTCACCGGCATCCGCTACGGCACAGACATTATGGGGGCCAGCCCGGCCCCAGACGTCAAAGCGAACCGGACCGTCGCCGCGGCCTACCTTGAATTGGCGGTGCCTCTGATTTCGGAGGACCTGAACGTTCCGCTGGTCCGGTCGCTCGACCTGCAACTTGCCAGCCGCGATGAACACTATTCGGACTTTGGCAATGTGCTGAAGTCGAAGGTGGCAGGCGCTTGGGAAGTCCTGAAGGGGATCAAGTTCCGCGGTGCCTGGTCGCAGGGGTTCCGCGCACCGAACCTGGCACAGTTCTACAGCGCCGGGACGCAGGTTTCCAACACCCGCACTGATTATGCGGCCTGCCGGCTCAATCCGGCAACGACTTGCACCGGCGTTGGTACGCTTGAAGTTCGTTCCGGTAACAGCGGCCTGAAGCCTGAGAATGCCGAGACCCTCTCAGGCGGCGTGGTATTCCAGCCGCTCCGCAACCTTACCTTCACGGCTGACTACTGGTCGCTTCGTTCGGAAGGCGTGATCGGCTTGCAGGGGGCACAAAACCAGATCCTGTTTGACCTGCTTGAGCGGCTCAGCGGGCGTAGCAACCCCAATGTGGTTCGTCTGGCGCCGGTGGGGACCCAGGTCGTTGGCACGATCGATTATGTGAAGGATGACTACTTCAACCTTGGCCCCCGCACGCTGCGCGGCCTTGATCTTGCCGCCAGCCTTGACCTGCGTGATACGCCGCTGGGCGCCTTTAACATTGATCTTTCTGCTTCGAAGCTGATCAAGTGGGAACAAACCGCTTCCGATCTGCAGGCCAAGCTGATCGCGGCCAACGCCGCCGGGACCCTGGGCGCGGGTATCACCATTACTCAGGCAGGTAGCCAGGTGCAGGTGAACGGTAACCCCGAATGGCGCCTGAGCGGCAACGTGACCTGGCGCAGCGGCCCGTTCAGCGCCGGGGCGTTGGTGAACTATGTCGGGTCGGTGTTCGACACCAGCACGATCAAGGTCAACGATCAGTTCTATGAACTGCCCAGCTTCACCACGGTCAATGCCTACGTTCAGTACAAGATGCCGAAGGATGCGGGCGCACTTGCCGGTACCCGCTTCCGCGTCGGTGCACGCAACCTCTTCGACAAGGCGCCGCCGCTGTCCTCCAGCAACTTTGGTTTCCTCGGTGCGCTGCATGACGCTGTTGGCCGGTTCGTGTACTTTGAACTGTCGAAAGAATTTTGAGCCAGCCTTGGATTAAATTTTTCTCACAAGCGGGGCGCCTTCGGTTAAAAACCGGAGCGCCCCTGTGAGGCTGCGTCAGATTGAAGTCTTTCACGCCGTCTATGAGAATGGCTCAATTAGCGCTGCCTCGCGCGCGTTAAATGTCTCCCAGCCTGCGGTCAGCAAGGTGCTGCGCCATACGGAATCGCAGCTAGGCATAACTTTGTTCGAACTGGTTCGTGGCCGTCTTGTCGCAACGGATGAGGCCCACGCCCTCTTTCGCGAAGTCGATGAAGTCTTCGGAAGAATAGCCTCGCTTCAGGCCACGGCTGCGAACTTGCGCAGTTCGGGCGCGGGACACTTGCGGATCGGGGTGGTGCCATCGCTCGGACTCGAGTTGGCGCCGGCCGCGATCACTGCCTTTCGTGCAGGCCACCCAGGCGTGACTTTCGACGTCAAGACCCTCCATCATTCAGAAGTTTTGCGATCGCTTTACGAGCGCGATTGCGATCTGGCACTGGCGTACGATCTGCCCAACCAGCCGCGGCTCAAATGCCGACAACTCGTCAGTGCCAGTCTAATGGTTATTGCCCAGCCGGGGGTTTTTCCGTCAGCGACCGCTTCCCTGCCAATTGGTGAACTTGCCGGTCGGGAAGTAATCAGTGTCAGCGGTTCCGGTCCGATTGGCGACAAGATTGAGGCCGCACTGGCAGGCGCGCAGGTAACCGCACAAGAGATTGTCTCGGTCAGTACCTACTATGTCGCGGCGGCACTGGTTCGCTCGGGATCGGGGCTTGCGATCGTCGATCAGTTCACCGCTCGCTCGGCGATAAGCAGCGGCCTTGACCGCTTTCAGCTTGTTCCCGAGATGCGTTTCGGTGTGCAGGCGGCCTGGCTGGAAGACCGGCCGCCGTCGCGACTGGGTCACGATTTTATCCAGTCGGTCTCCAAGGTATTGGACGAGCTCCTGGGAGGGAGAACCTCCAAGCCTTAACTCGAGGCTATGGCCTGCATCTCGATTGGTCTGGCGCCCCCGCTTGCCCATGAACAGTGTTGCGTTAGCTAGCGATCATGCTCGGGCAGCTCCCCTCTTATCGGCAGCGTCCGCCGCGCAGTGCCATTGTTGTCGGGGCCGGCGTTGTAGGCGTGGCAACGGCTTGGTCGTTCGCGCGGCGTGGCGTGGCGGTGACCTTGATCGACATATCGTCCGGACCGGGTGAAGGTGCGTCCTTCGCTAATGGCGGCCAGCTGAGCTACGTCTACACGGATGCGCTGGCTAGCCCGTGGTTGTTGCGAAAGCTGCCTGGGATCTTGCTGGCCCGGGATCCCGGACTGTCGCTCAATCTAGGCTTCGATCCAGGGATGGTCCATTGGCTGTTAGACTTTCTGCGCAATGCCACCACCAGCCGCCATCTTGTGAATACGTTGAACGGACTGGCGCTGGGACTGGAATCCCGCGTGGCGATGCATGACCTGCTGGCGCAACATCATCTGGATTTCAGCCATCGTGTAGCTGGCAAGCTTCTGGTCTATGGCGACCAGGATGCCTTCGATACAGCCGCTCGGCTTGCTGAAATCAAACAACAGCATGGTGCAGTGCAGGAGATACTTGGCCCTGCCGAGGCAATTGCGCTTGAACCTGTCCTTGGCTCTCGCAGTGAGCCAATGGCTGGGGCAATTTACGCCCCACAAGAAGAGCTTGGAGATCCATACCGCTTCTGCCGGGGCATGGTTGACCTGTTGACTTCAACTTACGGCGTGACTGCGCGGTTCCAAACTCGCGTGCGCTCCTGGGAAGACAAAGCCGGATCGGTTACCGTGCTGACCAACTCTGGTGAGCGTCTGGCGGCTGACGCCTTGGTGATTTGTGCCGGGATTGCATCGGGAAAAGTCTTGAACCGCGCAGGCCTGACTAGAGCGCTGCTGCCGATGAAAGGGTATTCGTTTACCGCGCCGCAAGGGCAAATGCCGCTGACGCGCAGCATCACGGATATGGCCCGCAAGATCGTGTTCTGTCCATTGAATGGTATGGTTCGCGTTGCAGGACTGGCTGAACTGGGCACCTACGATACCAAGATCGAACCCGCACGAATTGCCCACCTGAAGCTTTTGGCCGCGCAGTCATTAGTGGATGCGGCCGATTATAGTTCTGCCGGACAAGAATGGGCCGGCATCCGACCGATGACGGCGAATTCGCAACCAATCATTCGACGGGTTGCACCAGGGGTTGCGATCAATGCCGGACACGGCATGTTAGGCTGGACCTATGCGATGGGGGCGGCTGAGCGTGTTGCCCGACTATTTGGAAAGGAATGCGCGTGAACAAGCTGTCCCGGGGTATGGTCAGGACATTCACAACGTTTCTGGCTGCTTTTCTGGTTCTGGCTTCGCCGGGCATTGCCCAGAAGCGGCAGTTGCTGGAATATCCGAGTATTCACTCGCCGGTGGTGGGCGAACGCGGCATGGTGGTTTCACAAAATGCCATCGCTTCCGGAGTAGGTGCCGCAATCCTGCGTCGGGGCGGCAACGCCGTGGATGCTGCTGTAGCTGTAGGTTTCGCCTTGGCTGTTACCTTGCCGCGGGCCGGCAATATCGGCGGCGATGGCTTCATGCTGGTCCACGATGCCAAGACGGGCGCGCAGGTGTTCTTCGATTTCCGCTCGGTCGCACCCAAGGCGGCGACCCTGGCGATGTATATCGATAACCAGGGCAAGGAAGCGAGCATTGCCAGCCGCGGCTATCTTGCCCCGTCAGTTCCGGGGACCGTCGCGGGGCTGGCCATGGCCCACAAGCGGTTCGGCAAACTGGCCTGGAAAGACGTGGTGGCGCCGGCCATCGCCCTGGCGCGCGATGGGGTGGCCTTGACCCCTGACGAAGCCTTTGTGTTCAGTTGGGGTAAGGAACGCCTCTCAACCAGTGCCGCGGCCAAAGCGGCCTACTATCGCCCCGACGGGTCGCTTTACCGGGCGGGTGACATCCTGCGCCAGCCCGATCTGGCCTGGACCCTGACCCAGATTGCGGAACGCGGGGCGGATGGCTTTTACAAGGGGCCGGTTGCCGAACGGTTTGCGGCAGACATGAAGGCGCATGGCGGCCTGATCACACTTGATGATCTGGCCTCCTATCGCGCGATCGAACGCAAACCGTTGCGCGGGACCTATCGGGGGTTTGAGGTCGTTACGGCTCCACCCGCGAGCGCGGGCGGCGCAACCCTGCTCAACATGCTCAACATCCTCGAAGGGTTTGACCTCAAATCCTATGGGGCGGGTTCCGCCCAGGCTCTCCACATCATGGCTGAAACGATGAAGCTGGGTTATGCCGATCGGTATCGTTTTCTGGGTGACACCGACTTTGTCACCGCGCCTGTCCAGGGTTTTATTTCCAAAGCCTATGCGCAGGAGCGCGCCAAGTTGATTGATCCCGCCAAGGCAACCCCGGCCCAGCAGTTGCGCGCGGGCGATCCGGCTCGGTTCGAAAGCCCATCAACCACGCACTTCTCGGTGGCGGATGCCGAGGGCAATATCGTCTCCACAACTTACACGCTTGGGGCCGACTTCGGTTCGGGGGTGATGATTGCCGGAACGGGTGTGCTGTTGAACAACCAGATGAACAACTTCGATCATGAGAACGCGGCGAAGGCGCTTCGCAATGGTGCGCCGCCGCCGCTTAATGCGATGGCCCCCGGCAAGCGGATGCTTTCAACCATGATGCCGACCATGATCATGAAGGACGGTAAGCCATGGCTGGTGACTGGCACGCCTGGTGGCAGCACGATCATCGACACCGTGCTGCAGATCGTGGTCAACGTGGTCGACTTCAAGCTGAACGTCGAAGAGGCCACGCATCAGCCGCGCATCTTTCAGGATACCGGCAAGACCTTGCGGGTGGAGCCGAACTTCAATCCCGATACCGTGCGGCTGCTCGGCATGATGGGCCACACAATCGTTTCTGACGAGACAATGGGTAGCGCCCAATCGATCATGATCGAGAACGGCTATTTCCTTGGAGCAGCTGATCCGCGCCGCCCAGGTGCCCTGGCCATCCCACCGGAGCGATCGCAAGCGCGCTGATAAGGCGCAGGCCAGTCTGGTTTAACTGGCAAAGGCAAATTCATGGAACGCCCTTTGCCCATGCGCGGCAATAGGTCACCCGCTGGCAGTTTCCGCGGGTCCAGCACAAAGTGAAGGTTGCTTTGCCAATTTCCGGATTGTCTGCGCGTCACTCGCGGCGCATGGCGGCGGCACGAAGATTCGAGAGGGAACTCAATCATGCGCCAGATCGACCATTTTATTGCCGGTGGGACGAGTGGCCTCGCTGCCGCGCGAAAGGCTCCGGTCTATGACCCCAACAGCGGAGCAGTGCAGGCCGAGGTCGTGCTCGGCGGGCAGGACGCGCTCGACCGCGCCGTAGCCGCGGCCCCGGCCGCGCCGCCGGCCTGGCCCGCGACCAATCCGCAGCGCCGCGCCCGGGTGATGTTCCAGTTCAAGGCGCTGGTCGAAACCCACATGGATGCGTTGGCCCACATGCTCAGCGCGGAGCATGGCAAGGTGATCGCCGATGCCAAGGGCGACATCCAGCGGGGGCTGGAAGTGGTCGAGTTCTGCTGCGGTATCCCTCATGCGCTGAAGGGCGAATATACCCAGGGTGCCGGCCCGGGCATCGATGTCTATTCGATGCGCCAGCCGCTGGGCATCGGTGCGGGCATCACCCCGTTCAACTTTCCCGCTATGATCCCGCTGTGGATGGGAGCCGTCGCCATGGCGACCGGCAACGCCTTCATCCTGAAGCCCAGCGAGCGCGATCCCTCGGTCCCCAATCGCCTGGCCGAACTGTGGCTGGAGGCGGGCTTGCCCGAAGGCGTCTTCCAGGTCGTCCACGGTGACAAGGAAATGGTCGACGCGATCCTCGATCATCCGGCGATCTCGGCCGTCAGCTTCGTCGGTTCGTCCGACATTGCCCACTATGTCTACAACCGGGGGGTGGCCGCCGGTAAGCGCGTCCAGGCGATGGGCGGTGCGAAGAACCACGGGATCGTCATGCCCGATGCCGATCTGGACCAAGTGGTCAACGACCTGGCCGGTGCGGCCTTCGGCTCGGCGGGCGAACGCTGCATGGCGCTGCCGGTCGTGGTGCCGGTGGGCGATGACACCGCCGAGCGGCTGAAAGCCAAGCTGATCCCGGCGATTGAGGCACTGAAGATTGGTGTCTCGACCGATCCCGAAGCCCACTATGGCCCGGTCGTCACCGCCCAGCACAAGGCCAATATCGAACGCTGGATCCAGACCTGCGTCGATGAAGGCGGCGAGCTGGTGGTCGATGGTCGCGGCTTTACTTTGCAGGGCCATGAGAACGGCTTCTTCGTCGGCCCGACGCTGTTCGACCGGGTCACTCCGGGGATGAGCAGCTATCACAACGAGATCTTCGGACCAGTGTTGCAGATGGTCCGCGCCAAGGACTTTGAAGAAGCGCTGAGCCTGCCGAGCAAGCACCAGTATGGCAATGGCGTTGCGATCTTCACCCGCAACGGCCACGCCGCGCGCGAATTCGCCGCGCGAGTCAATGTCGGCATGGTCGGCATCAACGTGCCGATCCCGGTGCCGGTCGCCTACCACACATTTGGCGGGTGGAAGCGCAGCGCCTTTGGCGATACCAACCAGCACGGCATGGAAGGCGTGAAGTTCTGGACCAAGGTCAAGACCGTCACCGCCCGCTGGCCCGATGGCTCGCCCGATGGGGGCAATGCCTTCGTCATTCCGACCATGGGTTGATTGATGACCGACCAGTTTGCACTGACCGAAGACCAGCTCGCCATCCAGGACATGGCGCAGAAGTTCACGGCTGACCGGATCACGCCCTTCGCTGCCCAGTGGGATGAAGAGCATCACTATCCGGTCGACGTTTGGAAGGCCGCCGGTGAACTGGGCTTTGGAGCGATCTACGTCTCCGAAGAGAGCGGCGGGATTGGCCTGGGGCGGCTGGAAGCGGCGCTGATCATGGAAGCCATGGCCTATGGCTGCCCGGCGACCAGCGCCTACATCTCGATCCACAACATGGCCGCCTGGATGATCGACTGCTTCGGTAGCGCAGAGCTCAAGGCGCGCTACCTGCCGGGGCTGGTCTCGATGGAGCAGATCGCTTCCTACTGCCTGACGGAGCCGGGTTCCGGCTCTGACGCCGCGGCGCTCAAGACCAGCGCGGTGCGTGATGGCGACCACTATGTCCTCAACGGCACCAAGCAGTTCATCTCGGGCGGCGGGGTGAATGACGTGTACGTCTGCATGGTCCGCACCGGCGAGGAAAAGTCCAAAGGCATCACCTGCCTGGTGGTTGAGAAGGACACGGCCGGCCTGTCATTCGGCGCGCCGGAAAAGAAGCTGGGCTGGAACGCCTCCCCTACCGCGCAGGTGATCTTCGAGGATTGCCGCGTGCCTGTCGCCAACCGCGTCGGGGCTGAGGGCGAAGGCTTCCGCTTTGCCATGGCTGGGCTGGATGGCGGCCGGCTCAATATCGGCGCCTGCTCGCTTGGCGGAGCGCAGCGCTGCCTGGACGAAGCGATCAAGTACACCAAGGAGCGCCAGCAGTTCGGCCAGCCCGTGGCCGATTTCCAGAACACCCAGTTCATGCTGGCGGACATGGCGACCGACCTGGAAGCATCGCGCGCGCTGCTCTACCTCGCCGCGGCCAAGGTCAATGCCAATGCGCCCGACAAGAGCCGCTTCTCCGCCATGGCCAAGCGCCTCGCCACCGACAACGGCAGCAAGATCGTCAACGACGCGCTGCAGCTGTTCGGCGGCTATGGCTATCTGAAGGACTATCCAATCGAACGCTTCTGGCGCGACCTGCGCGTCCATTCGATCCTGGAAGGGACCAATCAGGTGATGCGGATGATCGTCGGCCGGGACCTGCTGCGGCAATGACCGACGAAGTAATCATCCGCCGCGAGGGCTCCGCTGGGTTCCTCTCGCTCAATCGCCCGCAGGCCATCCATGCGCTGACCCTGCCGATGGTTCACGCCATGACCAAGGCGCTGCTCGAATGGCGCGACGATCTCGAGGTCAAGGCGGTGATCATCGACCATGCCGCAGGTCGCGGGTTCTGTTCGGGCGGGGACATCGCCTTTCTGCGCAATTCGGCTCTCAACGATGGCGGCGCGTCTGGCCGCCAGTTCTTCCATGACGAGTACCAGCTCAATCACCTGATCTTCACTTACGAGAAGCCGGTCGTGGCCTTCATGGACGGGATCACCATGGGCGGCGGCGTCGGCATTTCGCAGCCGGCGCGCTTCCACGTGGCGACCGAAAACACCCGGTACGCCATGCCCGAAACCGGGATCGGCCTGTTCCCGGATGTCGGCGGCGGCTGGTACCTTTCGCGCCTGGCGGGGCGGATCGGCCAGTTCCTGGCGCTGACTGGCGCGCGGCTGGACGGGGCCGAATGCAAGTGGGCTGGCCTTGCCACCCATTACCTGCCGCACGATGCGCTGGCCGAGGCGAAGGAGCGGATCGCCCACGGGCATGAGCCGGGCCAGGTCCTCTCTGCCCTCGCCGTCACTCCCCCGCCCGCAAAGATCGAGGCCCATGCCGCAGCTATCGCTAAGCATTTCGCTTCGGACCGCTATGAAGACGTGCTTGCCAGCCTGGAGGGTGATGACAGCGAATGGGCGGCCAAGGAACTCGCCACACTGCGCACCAAATCGCCCCAGACCTGCAAGGTCGCGCTGCGCCAGTTGCACGACAGCCTGGCATGTGCCGACTTTGCCGCCAACATGGCAATGGAATACCGCATCGCTTCGCGCGTCCTGACCCGCCCGGATTTTGCCGAGGGGGTGCGCGCGGTGATCGTGGACAAGGACAATAACCCGCAGTGGAACCCGGCCATGCCTGAAGGCGTGTCGGACGAACTGATCGACAGCATTTTCGCGCCGCTATCGGCCGATGAGGAATGGAAGCCCCTATGAGCTACGAAACGATCCTGGTTGAAACCCGCGGCGCGGTGACGCTGATCACGCTTAATCGGCCGCAGGCGCTGAATGCGCTGAACAGCCAAGTGCTGGAAGACCTGATCGACGCCTTCGCGAAGTTCGAAGCCGATCCCGCACAGGGCTGCGCCGTCCTGACCGGATCGGGCGAAAAGGCCTTTGCCGCCGGTGCAGACATCAAGGAAATGGCCGACAAGCCAGCCGCCGATTTCTATGCGCAGGACTTCTTCAGCCGCTGGACCAGCCATCTGGTCAAGTCGACCCGCAAGCCCTGGATCGCAG
>JBEGJL010000029.1:0-6497 GCA_041184605.1 Pseudomonadota bacterium | reverse complement strand
CGCAAGCCTGCGTATCTCTCCCCTCAAGGGGAGAGAGCTTGGGAACGTCAGCCCACCATCCCCGCCAAACGGCCCTTGATGATGGCCTCGGCGTCGTTGACGATCCGGCTGACCAGCACTTCGCAGGTCGGGATATCGTGGATCAGGCCCTGGATCATCCCGGCCGACCAGATGCCGTGATTGGTGTCACCGCTCTGGAGGCCTTCACGGCCGCGGACGCCCTTGACCAGATCGGCAACGGCGGAGAAGTCCTTGCCCTCGCGCTCGGCGGCGACGACCTGCTGGCTGATCTCGTTCTTCGCCACGCGGGCGGTGTTGCGGAAGGTGCGGAAGATCAGATCGGTCGAACGTTCGTCATTCGCCACCATGGCATCCTTGAACGACTGGTGGATCGGGGCTTCGACCGTGGCGGTGAAGCGCGTGCCCATGTTGATCCCGTCCGCCCCCAGCGCCAGCGCAGCGGCCAGGCCACGGCCATCGCCAAAGCCGCCCGAAGCGAGGAGCGGAATCTTGACCTTGTCAGCCGCCGCCGGGATCAGGATCAGGCCGGGAATGTCATCCTCGCCCGGATGGCCCGCACATTCGAAGCCGTCGATCGAGATAACGTCCACCCCGGCCTTTTCAGCCGAAAGCGCGTGGCGGACGGCAGTGCACTTGTGGAGGATCTTGATGCCGTGGGGCTTCATCATCTCCCACAGTTCGCGCACGGCCGGCGTACCGGCAGTTTCCACGATCTTTACGCCGCTATCGATGATCGCCTGGGTATAGGCCTTGTAATCGGGCGGGTTGATGGTCGGGAACACGGTCATGTTCACGCCGAAGGGCTTGTCAGTCATCGACCGGCAGCGCTCAATCTCTGCCGCTAGCGCCTTGGCGTCGGGCTGGGTCAGACCGGTCAGGATGCCAAGACCGCCAGCGTTGGACACGGCGCTGGCCATTTCGGCTACGCCAACCCACTGCATGCCGCCCTGGACGATCGGATGCTCGATGCCGAGCAATTCGGTGATGCGGGTCTTGATAGCCATCGGTCCTTCTCCCTCAGAGGTGCTTAAGCGGGGATCGCGTTGAACGGCACGCCCTTGTCCGGGCGGTGATCCTGCGGCAGGCCCAGCACCTTTTCAGCGATGGTGTTCAGCAGCACTTCGTCCGAACCCCCGGCGATGCGGCCCGTGGGGGCGTTGAGCCAACTGGTGCCCCAGTCTTCCTTGACATAGGCGTGGGGATCGAAATCGAAGGCCTGGTTACCCTGAAGATCGAGCGCCATTTCCGACAACTTCTGGCGGCTGCGCACCGCGACCAGCTTTTGCAGCGAGCCTTCGGGCCCCGGCTGCATTCCGGCCTGCATCATGGCGAAGGCGCGCTTGGTGATGCTGTCCAGCCCGGCGCGCATCGCATGGTTGCGGGCAATGGCGGAACGGATGCGGCCGTCCTTCAGCGCCGGCTTGCCATTGATGGTCAGATCCCGCGCGGTATCGACGAACAGGTCGAGATGCGGACCAAACCCGGCGCTGTCGGTGGCGATGTAGCGTTCGATCATCAGGGTGTGCAGCGCCACGCCGAAGCCGCCGCCGACTTCGCCCATCCGCTGGCTGTCTTCCAGCCGCACGGCATCGAAGAACACCTCGTTCACGTGGCTGTCACCGCCCGCCAGCTTGATCGGACGGACTTCGACGCCTTCCGCCTTCATGTCGACCCAGAAATAGGTCAGGCCCTTGTGCTTTTCGACCGTCGGATCGGTGCGGACCACGATCACGCCATAGTCACAATACTGCGCCCATGAGGTCCAGATCTTTTGCCCGGTCATCCGCCAGCCGTTGCCATCAGGTTCGGCCTTGGTCCGCAGCGCGGCAAGGTCTGACCCGCCCGAGGGTTCAGAGAAGAGCTGGCACCAGATCTCTTCACCGCGCAGCGCCTTGACCACGCGCTCCTTCACCCACGCCCGGTCCTGGCCATAGTGGATCAGGATCGGGATCGGCATGCCCAGCGAAATGCCGAAATAGACGTTCGGCATGCCGAACTGCATTTCCTCGGCATCGAAGGCGATCTTGTGCATGTTCGACAGGCCCTGCCCGCCGATCTCGGTCTTCCAGTTAATCCCGGCGTAACCGGCATCATACTTTTCAGCCATGTACTGGCGACCCAGCGCCAGATCTTCCTCAACCGAGAGGTTCAGCTTGCCGCGTGCAGCTCGGGCGTATTTCGGCGCCACGCTTTCCAGCCAGGCGCGGGCTTGGGCGCGATAGGTTTCGATCTCGCTCATGCTGCTTCTCCCGTCAGCGCTTCAACCAGCAGGTCTTCCCAAAACAGCAGGTTGCCCTGCTCGATCGCCAGGCTGCGGGCCCGGCGCATGTGGAGGTGGAGGCCCTGTTCCCAAGTCACCCCAATTCCGCCGTGGATCTGCACGCAGTCCCGCGCGCAGGTGTCATAGGCTTCGGTGCCAGTCAGGCGGGCATCAGCCGCGGCGACCAGGAATTCATCGGTCCCGGCAACCGCTGCGGCATGAATGCAGTTGGCGCGGGCGATCTCAACCAGGCCATACATTTCCGAAATGCGGTGCTTGACCGATTGGAAGGCGCCGATCGGCTGGCCGAAGGCCTTGCGCATCAGGGCATAGTCACGGGCGATGTGGAGCAGCGCCTCAGCCCCGCCCACCTGCTCGTGCGCGGTGACAACGGCCATCCGGGCCAACACGTCGCGAGCGAGGCTCAAAGCGGCGGCACCTTCGGCAAGCACGGCGGCAGGCGTCCCGGCAAAGGTCAGGTCTGCATAAAGGCGGCTGTTGTCAAAGCTGGAAACAGCCTTGCGCTCCGCCCCGGCCAGTTCGGCAATGACGAGGACCGGACCATTGGCTCCGCTGGCCCAAACGAGCACCAGTTCCGCCTTGAGGCCACCCGGAACGGCTGGCTTGCTGCCAGACAACTTCCCGTCAGCGAACGTGGTGGCGGGCGACGTCGGCAAAACGTCAGTCCCTTCTGCGAAGGCAACAGCGCCGCGCGCCTCACCAGCGGCAATCTGCGGCAGGTACTTGGCGGCCAGATCGGCCTTGCCCGCCGTGACCAGCGCGTGGGTTACCCCATATCCAGGGGTCAGGAACGGCGCACCAGCCGTTGCCGCGCCGCAGGCTTGTGCGACAAGGCCCAGTTCGATGAGGCCAAGGCCAAGCCCGCCATGCTCTTCTGGCACGGCCAGCGCGGTCCAACCTTGCTCCACGGCGGTATCCCAGAACGGGCCATCATGTTCTCCCACCTGTTCAAGCAGTTTGAGCAGGCGGTCCTTGCTCGCCCGGGCATCCAGCACGCGCCGCGATTCGGTTGCGATCGCCTGCTGCCCTTCGTCATAAAGAATTGACATGTTTGACTTTCCTGTCCCTTTGTTCACAATCAACTCTTGCGGGAATCACGCCGCGCCCGGTCGATTTAATCGATTGGTTAAACCGCCATTACACCCTCTGCAAGCCGTTGCCGGAATAGAAGTTCGTGTGATAACTTTGACCTTGAACTGCAGGAGCAGCGCCATGTCCGTACAGCAACCGAACGGGATCCATCACATCGCGATCATGAGCGCGGACATGAAGGCGCAGTTGACCTTTTTCACCCAGGTCATGGGCTTTCCGTTGAAGGGCCTGTTTGAGATGCATGGGGTGCCAGGCGGGCGGCACGCCTTCCTGGAAATGGGGCCGGAAAGCTATTTCTCGGTCGTCGAAATGGCCGGGGTCAACGAAATCCCGACCGCCATTGGCGTAACCCATGCCGGCACCGGCGCCGGGAAAAGCGCAAAGGGCACGATGCAGCACATTGCCTTCCGCGTCCCCGATCCCGAAGGCCTGATCGCCATGCGCGACCGGATCCGCAGCCATGGGATCCCCGCGATCGGCCCGATTGGACACGGCTTCTGCCGCTCGATCTATTTCGCCGGGCCAGAAGGACTGACGCTGGAGGTATCATGCCAGGTGGCTGAGCTTGATGCGGCGCACTGGGTCGATCCTAAGATGTTAGAGGACTGCGGCATCTCGAGCGAGGAGGCGCAGGCCATGCTCAACCCGCCGCCTTGCAATGCCGCCAGCCCGGTCGCCCAGCCGGCGTTTGACCCGAGCGTGCCAAACCTCGCCTACCCACCGGAAGCGATAAAGCACATCCTGGCAACGCCGGACGAGGCGATCACCAGACAGGGCAGCTATGACGAACCACCTGTAACTGCCCCTATAACTGTTTAAGCAAGGCAGGCGCTCAACTCGACTCATCGCACCTTCGCCCCAAGCCCTCGCGTACGCTATTGACCGATGGCACCCATTCCTCTGGCAGCGCGGTTGGGGGCGCAGTTGCGCATTGAAGGAGATACTTGATGCGGCGCATTTCAAACAAGTCCGCGGCCCTTGCGCTGCTGGGACTGGTGGCCCTGCCCCTCCCGGCCAGCCTTGCCGCCCAGACCAACAACGATCCCAACATCGTCGTGATGGGCGAACCGCTGCCCGATATGAGCGCGATGACGCCGGGGCCGGAACTGAAGGGCGTGATTACTGCCCGCAAGGGTGACCGATTGAAGGTCACCACTGCTGATGGCACCAGCACGATAGTGGCGATCAATGAAACGACGCGGCTCAAGGCCAGCAGCGGCCTGTTTGGCAGCAAGGCGCAAAAGCCCACTTTGAATTCGCTGCTCAACGGCTTGCCGGTAACGGTCAAGACGATGCAGGCCGGCCAGGTTCTGCTCGCCAGTGAGGTCAGCTACAAGGCCAACGACTTCAAGACCGCGATGATGATCCGGAACGGCACCGAGCAGCAGTTTGCCGAGCAGACCGCCGCGACCCAGGCGCTGCGCGGGCGCATGGCCGATATCGACAACTATAACATCAAGTATAACATCAAGGGCACGACCAACGTGTTCTTCGATACCGGCAAGTGGCAGCTTTCGCCGCAGGCCAAGATGGAGCTGTGCAACGCCGCTTCACAGGCCGAGGCGACCAGCAACGCCCTGCTGCTGGTGGTCGGCTACACGGACTCGGTCGGCAGCGAGGAATACAACCAGACGCTTAGCGAAAAGCGCGCCAACAGCGTGATCAACTATCTGCAGCAGGCGTGCCACTGGAAGCCCTATCGCGTGCTGACCCCCACCGGCATGGCCGAGGCCGATCCGCTGGCTGACAACACGACAGAGGAAGGCAAGGCCCAGAACCGCCGGGTGGCGGTGAATATCCTTGTCAGTAAGAGCGTCGAAGGACTCTGACTCATCGGGGGGTGGGCGGCGCTCACCCCCTTGCCTTACGGTTCGGCGCACCCTAGCGGCTCGGCAACAGCCGCTAGGAGTCGAACATGGTCCCCCGCTACGCCCGTCCTGCCATGGTTGCGATCTGGGAGCCGGAAGCGCGCTTTCGCATCTGGTTCGAGATCGAGGCCCACGCCACGCAGAAGCTGGGCGAACTCGGCGTGGTCCCGCCCAGCGGCGCCAAGGCGCTGTGGGACTGGTGGGCTACGACGCCCAGCATCGACGTTGCTGCGATCGACGCGATCGAAGCCGTAACCAAGCACGACGTGATCGCCTTCCTTGACTGGGTCGCCCAGCAGGTTGGCCCCGAAGCGCGCTTCATGCACCAGGGCATGACCAGCTCCGACGTGCTCGACACCACGCTCGCGGTCCAGCTCGCCCGCGCCAGCGACCTGCTGCTGGCTGACCTTGACGAGCTGCTGGCGGCGATCAAGCGCCGCGCGCTTGAGCACAAGTACACCCCGACAATCGGCCGCAGCCACGGGATCCATGCCGAGCCCACCACCTTCGGCAAGAAGCTGGCCGAGGCCTATGCCGAATTCAGCCGTTGCAAGGTGCGCCTGCTCGCAGCCCGCGCCGAAGTGGCGACCTGCGCGATTTCGGGCGCAGTTGGCACCTTCGCCAACATCGACCCGTCGGTGGAAGAATACGTCGCCGAAAAGCTCGGCCTTGCGGTTGAGCCGGTTTCAACCCAGGTGATCCCGCGCGATCGCCATGCGATGTTCTTCGCGACGCTGGGCGTGATCGCCAGCTCAATCGAACGCCTGGCGGTCGAAATCCGCCACCTGCAACGCACCGAAGTGCTTGAGGCAGAGGAATACTTCTCGCCCGGCCAAAAGGGCTCTTCGGCCATGCCGCACAAGCGCAATCCGGTGTTGACAGAGAACCTGACCGGCCTCGCCCGGATGGTCCGGTCGGCGGTGACCCCAGCGTTGGAGAACGTGGCGCTGTGGCACGAACGCGATATTTCGCACTCGTCGGTGGAGCGCTTCATCGGGCCCGATGCCACGATCACACTCGACTTCGCGCTAGCCCGCCTGACCTCGGTGGTCGACAAGCTGGTCGTCTACCCCGAGCGGATGCAGAAAAACCTCGACAAGATGGGGGGGCTGGTCCACTCGCAGCGCGTTCTGCTGGCCCTGACCCAGGCCGGGCTGGAGCGTGACACCGCCTATCGCCTGGTTCAGCGCAATGCGATGAAGGTGTGGGAAAGTGATGGCCAGCTGAACCTGCTT
>JBEGJL010000028.1:0-4498 GCA_041184605.1 Pseudomonadota bacterium | reverse complement strand
CAGTCGCACCCCCAGATCCTGGTTGATCCCAGCCGGGCTGAGCGGGTCATTGCGCTGGGGCGGGTTCTCGCCAAGGTCCCCAACCTGCGATTGCGTGAGCTGTCCGAAGCAGATCGGCTTGTCCTGCTGCGTCTTGCCGAGCAGGTTGGCCAGATTGCCGAGCGTCTTGAGCGACTTGAAAGCCCCGGCCGGGGTGGGCGCGAGGGCGGCGATCCCTTGTTCCGCTTCGAAAGCCCCAACACTCCGTACTCGGTGAATGCGGCGGACGGCAACGAGCGCCTGATCCGCGCGGCCCGTCCCCCACTGCCCGACCCGCGACTGATTCGGCGAATCATCCGCCAACGCCAACTGCGGGCGCGGTTCTTCGATGGCGATCTGTTTGCCGATCCGGCTTGGGACATGTTGCTGGACCTGACTGCGGCCCGGGCAGAGCATACGCGGGTTTCAGTGACCTCATTGTGCATCGCCTCGGGCGTGCCGCCGACTACCGCCTTGCGCTGGATCGGGCAGATGACCGAGGCCGGGATGCTGCAACGCGTGGAAGATGAAACGGACCGGCGCCGTGCCTTCATCACCCTGTCCGATCAGGCTGCCGACACGATGGCGCGCTATTTTACCGAACTCGGTGCCCAGGCGGCCTCGCTGGTATAGGCTTCACAGAGGCGCTGCTTTGCGCTAGGCGCGCGGTCCTTGACCGATCGGTCGGGCGCTTAGCTCAGTTGGTAGAGCATCTCGTTTACACCGAGAGGGTCAGCGGTTCGAGCCCGTTAGCGCCCACCATTCCTGCCCCGGATGAAGCCCGCGCAGGCCTGTCACTTTTCATCCAGCATCTTGGCCGTATCGGCACTGCTCCAGTCGTGCCCGCCAACATAGCGCCAGACTTCGCGTCCGTCCGCGTTGTAGTAGATCGTCGTCGGCAGCACGGTGATCTTGTACTGCACGGTCAGCTCGCCATCGGGATCGATCCACGGCTCAAGCTTGTCTGCACCGCGAGCTTTGAGGAAGCCTGCCACCTTTTCCGCCGGCGGCATGTCCTGCGAAATGGTCAGAACTTTCAGGCTGCCTTCGCGGTCCTTGGCCAGCTTATTCAGAGTTGGCAATTCTGCCACGCAAGGCGCGCACCACGTCGCCCAGAGGTTGATCAGCAGCGGCTTGCCCTTGAAGCTGGCCAGCTCCACTTTTTTACCGCTGGCATCTTGCAGGGTGAAGTCCGGCAGTTGGCTTCCTTTGTTGGTGCGGTCGATCGTACCGGATAGCTCTGCGCCCGCAGGTGCTGCTTCAGGTTGCGCCGGAGCCTTGCTTTCCCTATCGCACCCCCCGATCAGCAGGGCACAGCCAAGGACGGCGATCTTGAGCGAGCGGGACGATAGCAAGAGCAGCTCCAATGCAATGTGGGGCGGACGGTTTGCCGAGGGGCCCTCGGCGATCATGCGCGAGATAAATGCGTCGATCCCGTTCGACAAGGCGCTGTGGCGGCAAGACATCGCCGCAAGCAAGGCCCATGTCGCGATGCTCGGTGCGCAAGGCATTGTCAGTGGCGAAGATGCCGCGGCCATTTCCGCCGGCCTCGATCTGGTCGCGGCCGAGTATGAAGCCAATGGGGTCCCGGAAAACTGGGACCTTGAAGACATCCACATGACCACTGAAAGTCGGCTGGCCGAGTTGATTGGCCCGGCCGCAGGTCGCCTGCACACCGCGCGTAGCCGCAATGACCAGGTGGCAACCGACTTCAGGCTGTGGGTGCGTGACGCGATCGACCAGGCCGATGCCGGCCTGGAGGCTCTGCAGGTCGCACTGGTAAATCGTGCAGGCGAACATGCCGCCAGCATCATGCCGGGCTTCACTCACCTCCAGACGGCCCAACCGGTCACTCTGGGGCATCATCTGATGGCCTATTACGAGATGGCTGCGCGCGACCGGTCGCGGCTGGCTGATGCGCGTGCGCGGATGAACCAGTCTCCCCTTGGCGCGGCGGCACTGGCCGGGACCGGGTTCCCGATCGACCGTCAGGCCACGGCCACCGCGCTGAGCTTTGCCGTGCCAACCCGCAACAGTCTTGATTCGGTTTCCGATCGCGATTTCGCGCTCGATTACCTGATGGCGGCGGCGCAGATCGCGCTGCACCTCTCGCGGTTGGCCGAAGAATTCATCATCTGGGCGAGCCAGCCCTTTGGCTTTGCGACGCTGCCAGATGCCCTATCGACCGGCAGCTCGATCATGCCGCAAAAGAAGAATCCGGACGCGGCCGAACTGGTGCGGGGCCATGCCGGACGGATCATTGGCAGCCTGACTAGCCTTATGATCACGATGAAGGGCCTGCCGCTGGCCTATTCAAAGGACATGCAGGACGACAAGCCGCCGGTGTTCGAAGCCGCTGGGCTGCTGACCCTTTGCCTCGCGGCCATGGAGGGCATGGTTGCGGGTACGACTTTCCGGACTGATCGGATGCGGGCGGCAGCGGAACTGGGCTATGCCACGGCGACCGACCTTGCCGATTGGCTGGTCCGCCAGGCCAACATACCTTTCCGTGAAGCGCATCATATCACCGGTGCAGCTGTGAAGCTGGCGGAAAGCCGGGGCGTGGCGCTGGATGCCCTCCCGCTAGCCGATCTCCAGACGATTGATGCGCGGATCGATGAGCAGGTGTTCGCCGCGTTGTCAGTCGATGCCTCGGTTGCCTCGCGGGCCAGCTATGGCGGAACCGCACCCGAACAGGTAAGGCAGCGCGTGGCCGAAGCGCGCATGGCGCTGGGCCTGGAGTAACCGCGATGCGTGGCCGTGTCCTTCCCGCCGTCCTCTTGCTGGCGCTTGGCGCCTGCGGACAGCAGGCGGACCTCAAACCCAAGGCCGGTCAGGACCTGCCGCCAGCCCCCTATGGGCGTGAGGGTCGGCCCAAGGCCGAGGCACTGTTGCAAACCTCCCCCCAGGCCGCCCCGGAACGCAGCGTTGAGCTGCGAAAACGATCGGAAGAACGTGCTGACGATCCGTTCGACCTGCCCCCTTCCGCCGAGTAAGAATTCATGGACCACTTTCAAATCATCAACGGCGAGCTTCACGCCGAGCGCGTTCCGCTGAGCCGCATTGCCGAGGAAATCGGCACCCCAGTCTACGTCTATTCGCGCGCCACGCTGGAACGCCACGCCCGCGTCTTTAACGAGGCACTGTCTGCCCTGCCGAAGAAGCACGTGGCCTTTGCGATCAAGGCCAACCCGAACCTGGCCGTGCTTCGCGTGATGCAGCGCGAAGGGTTTGGCGCGGATGTCGTGTCCGGCGGGGAACTAGCTCGTGCGCTGGCAGCCGGGATGCCGGGCAAGGACATTGTCTTCTCGGGCGTTGGCAAGCTGGAGCGTGAAATGGTCCAGGGCCTCGATGCCGGGATCGGCCAGTTCAACATTGAAAGCGAGGAAGAAGGAATCGAGTTGGCTGCCGTGGCCGCCGCCCGTGGCCAGCGGGCGGCCTGCGCGCTGCGCGTAAACCCCGATGTTGATGCCCGGACGCACGAAAAGATTTCAACCGGCAAGGCCGAGAACAAGTTCGGCGTGCCGATTGACCGGGCTGCCGGGATCTATGCCCGTCTGGCCGCGCTTCCCGGTCTCGAAATGCGCGGTGTTGCGGTGCACATCGGCAGCCAGCTGCAGCATCTTCAGCCGCTGGAAGATGCCTTTATCAAGGTTGGCGCCCTGATTGCGGAACTGCGCGCCAATGGCCAGACCGTTACCCACGCTGATCTGGGTGGCGGACTGGGCGTTCCCTATAAGACGGGTGATGTCTTCCCGAGCCCGGCCGAATATGGCGCCATGGTGGCCCGGGTCTGCGGCGGCTGGGATGTTACACTGATGTTCGAACCCGGCCGCGTGATTGTCGGCAATGCGGGCCTGCTGCTGACCCGTGCGATCCGTGTCAAGCGCAGTTCAAACAACACACCCTTCGTGATCGTCGATGCGGCGATGAACGATCTGGCGCGGCCGGCTATGTATGGGGCGTGGCACGATTTCGAGGCGGTGAAGCCCACCGGCCAGCGAATGACCGCGCATATCGTTGGGCCGATCTGCGAAACCGGCGATACCTTTGCCATGGATCGAGAAATCGACGCGCTTGTTGCCGGGGATCTGGCCGTGTTCCGCACGGCTGGGGCCTATGGCGCGACCATGGCTTCGTCTTACAACAGCCGGGGTTTCGTGGCCGAAGTGATGGTCGATGGCGATCAATACGCGGTGGTTGCCGATCGGATTGTCCCCGAGGCGATCTCTGCCGCCGAGCGGGTGCCGGCCTGGCTTGATTGATGCTGCATAGCCTGCCCTTGTTCCACCGCCTGGCTGGCCAGCCAGTGATCGTGCTGGGAGAGGGCGATGCGGCCGAAGCCAAGCGTCACCTGCTGAAGCGGGCCGGAGCAGTCATTGTCGGTGCCGATGATCAGCAAGCGCGGCTGGCTTTCGTTGCGCTCGACGAGCCGGAAGCGGCGGCTAGCGACCTCAAGGCGCGCGGGCTGCTCGTCAAC